>JAEZSL010000012.1 GCA_023443925.1 Bacillota bacterium
TGGGTAAATTTTCAGCCCATGCTTCGGCGAATTTATGGCTGTTCGTTCCTGCCCCATCACGATTACGGCAAAGGCGGACGAGGCTGGAGGGATTTGTGGCAGGACTGTCTGGCATTGCTGCTTATGAATCCGGAAGGTGTTAAGGATATGCTGTATGATAATTTCGGAGGTGTCCGGGCAGATGGAAGTAATGCAACAATTATCGGTACAAAGCAGGGTGAGTTTATTGCTGACCGGAATAATATTACCCGTGTCTGGATGGATCATGGTGTATGGCCTTTCCTTACTGTCAGTCTTTATATTATGCAAAGCGGTGATTTCGACTTTTTATTAAGAGAGAATTATTATTTTAAAGATCCCCAGGCACAACGGGGTGAAGATAAAGATCCTTTATGGAAAGCTGAAGACGGCAGCCGTTTAAAAACCCATGGGGGTGCGGAATATAAGGGAAGTATACTGGAGCATCTGCTGATTCAGCACTTAACCTCCTTTTATGATGTTGGAGAACACAATCATATCAGAATGCGGGGTGCTGATTGGAATGATGCCCTGGACATGGCCAAAGACCGGGGTGAAAGTGTTGCCTTTACCTTTCTGTATGGGGATAACTTAGAGCAGCTGGCGGAACTTCTGCAGCAGCTGGATGCAAGGGGAATAAAAGAACTGCCTCTTTTAAAGGAATTTGAGTTACTGCTGGCAGAGGATACGGTATTGTATGAGGCACCGGACAGGAAGCAGCTATTGCTGCAGGAATACTGTACAAATTGTAAACATACGGTAAGCGGAGAAAAGATTCTGGTATCCTGTCTTGAGCTTGCTGCTAACTTAAAAAACAAAGCCGCCTGGATAAAAGAACATATTCGTAAAACTGAGTGGATCACAAATAAAAGTGGCCATTCCTGGTTTAACAGTTATTATGATAACAGCGGAAGACCGGTGGAAGGAGATCATGATACCGGAGTGCGCATGATGCTGACGGGTCAGGTATTTGCCATAATGTCAGGTACTGCAGCCGTGGAGCAGGTAAAAGCGATTACCGCTTCGGCAGATGCTTATCTTTACGATGCCTCCATCGGCGGCTATAAATTAAATACGGATTTTAAGGAATTAAAAACCGACCTGGGCAGAATGTTTGGGTTTGCTTATGGCAGCAAGGAGAACGGCGCCGTATTTTCCCATATGGCAGTGATGTATGCCAATGCCCTATACCAGAGAAGATTTGTCCCGGAGGGATTTAAAGTAATTAACAGTCTCTACAGCCACTTAAGAAACTTTGAAAAGAGCCGTACTTATCCCGGGATTCCGGAATATATCGGTGATAACGGCAGAGGGCTTTACCATTACCTGACCGGTTCGGCCAGCTGGCTGCTGCTTACGGTCTTAAGGGAAATGTTTGGTGTCAAAGGATACTATGGAGATTTGAAAGTAGAACCCAAACTGCTGTCAGAGCAATTTGATGAAGACAGGCAGGCGTGGGTGGAGTTTATTTTTGCAGGCAGAAAGCTTAAGGTAATATACCGGAATACCAAAGGAAAAGAATACGGTGATTATAAAACAGGAGCCATCTTTATTAATGGTGATTTATATGAGCCGGCCGCTGAAAACGAAATAATACAACGCGCCACTCTGGAAAAACTGGAAGCCGCAAGGCAGCATGTAATCACTGTAGAATTGGTATAAGAGCAGTATTACAGTAATATAGAAGATTGGGTTAAATGATAAATAGTATAGTGAAAATGGGTTGCTATCTAGAAGAATGCTGTATGAAAGATGTTAAAGTATAGATATAATGCGATATAGAGAAAAGACCGCTATTAAAAAACTGCAATTAAAAAAATTGAAATTTATAATCTGCAATTAAAACTGCAACTAAAAAAACACATAAAGAAGAAAACTGCAATTAAAATAAAAACTGCAAAAAAAGAACTGTAATTTAAAAAACTGTAATTAAAAGAAGAACAGTAATTAAAAGAAGAACAGTAATTAAAAGAATAACTGTAATAAGGAGAAGGCTTACAGTAATCAGTAATTCAGATTAATATGATAACGGGGTATTAAACGATATGAAAAATGATTATATTGAGGTTACCGCTTATAGCGGAGAAGGTTATAAGCCAATGATTGACTACGGTTCCTGGAGAGTTGCAATACTAAGATATTGTGAAGAACTTGAAATCCAGAACCTGAAATCCATGCAGAAACATAATGAAACCGATGAAATTTTCGTACTGCTGGAAGGAAGCTGCACCTTATTTACCGGGGGTATGGGAGAAACGGTAAATGAGCTGGATGGAATTGCTATGAAGCCAATGGAGTTATACAATGTAAAGCGCGGTGTATGGCACACCCATACACTGGATAAAAAAGGGATGGTTTTAATCGTGGAAAACCGGGATACATCCGATATAAATTCCCCAACTGCTTTTTTAGACAGGGAGCAGACAGAAGCCATAAAAAGTATATTCTTAAATAACGGATTCCGGGAGGCAGAATATTAATCTCATGCTTGTTAGTTAAGGATATATGCCGGAAGCAGTTGTCACCGGGAAACAGATTGATAAAAAATAGACCTGCAAAAAATAGTATAATAATATTGCAGTTTAATCTAGATGGAGGGGAATAGGCAGTCGTTTTAACTGCCGCCTATTTCCTCCATCTAAGGCCTATTCGATCCTGTATCTGTATACCCCCCCTTATTTCATTAATTTAAGCCCATATAAGATTTAGACTCTATCCTCAGGACTACAGTATAGGTTTAGGTGAAAGCAATTTATAATTTTAGTATTTTATTGTAGTTAAACCCAACGGTTTGTGATAATATAGAAAAGGATTTGACAGATACAGAATATTATCAACATATAACCACATGAAAAATCCGGATTACAAATAAGAAGCAGGACTAACATTATCGGATTAGAGGTCAGCCATGCATGATTTAAGTTTATACGAAAAAAAAATGATAATTGATGAGGAATTTCCGGTTCAGATGTTTGAAAACAGAATAGCAAAACCGGGCTGTTTTTGTCAGCCTCACTGGCACGAACATTTGGAACTTCATTATATTTTAAAAGGTGAGTGTATATTTTACTGTAATCAGCAGCCGCTTCTGGTTAAGGAAGGAAGTCTGGCCATTATTAACAGCAATGAACTGCATGAAGGTGTCAGTCAGACAAAAGACTTCCATGCCCTGGTCATTATTTTTGAGATGAGAGCTTTTTCCAAAGAAATTGCGGATTATAACGTGATTTTCAATCCTCTTATCAATTCGGACCCGGTAATTAAAGAGCTGGTGATGTCAATATACAACGAAGAAAACGAAAAGAGCCAGGGATTTAAACTGGCCATTAAAGGAAAGCTGTATGAACTGATTGCTTATTTATTCCGTAACTACGTTGCCCAAAGTCTGTCCGACCGTGAGAATATTAGCCGGATTAAGAATTTAAGCCGATTAAATAAGGTGCTTAAGTATATTCAGGAGAATTATACAGACATTATATCTAATAAGGAGCTGGCAGATATGATGCATGTCAGCGAATTCCGTTTTTGTCATTTGTTTAAGGAAAGTGTGGGGAAAAGCCCTTTAAATTATATTAATGAAGTACGTCTGAAGAAAGCGTATTACCTGTTGGAGCAAAAGGAAATGACAGTAGCCCAGATATCCTCTGCCGTTGGGTTTCAGGATTATAATAATTTTGGCCGGCTCTTCCGGAAATATTATGGATATGCGCCGACAAGAGTATGGAATGAATAGCAAGATTGTATGTGTTATCAGCAATAGAATAATAGCTTTTTGACGATAAAAATTATATGATGTTATCATTAGGTAAGGTTTCAAAATTAATAACGGAAGAGTGAAAGAAAATTTTGAAAACGAAAGGTTGCCACGATATGATTCTTTCACTCTGTGAAACATGTTTCACATATTATTCTGTGGCAGATATCCCGGGCCAGTCCGGGATATGCAATGGGTGTATATTATGAAATTAGGAACGTTTTCAGTAGTATTGGGGGGCATGCCGCTTAAAGAAGCTTGTGCATTCTTAAGCCAGAATGGTGTGCAGATGATTGAAATCGGCTGCGGTGGATATCCGGGTACAGCCCACTGTGATCCGGAGGTTCTGCTTCATGATGAGGAAAAATTAGCAGAATTCATTCAGACAATAAAAGAATATAATTTAGAAATCAGTGCTTTAAGCTGCCATGGAAATATGGTCCATCCGGTAAAAGAAATAGCAGAAAAATTTGATGATAATCTGACCAATGCTATTTTATTGGCTGAAAAGCTGGGAGTACCCGTTGTTAATACTTTTTCCGGCTGTCCCGGAGGAAGTCCTGAGGACAGACAGCCTAACTGGGTAACCTGCCCCTGGCCGGAAGACTTTACAGAAGTACTTAACTATCAGTGGAATGAAGTTTTAATTCCTTACTGGAAGAAGAAAGTTGCTTTTGCAAAAGAGCATGGTATTCATAAAATCGCCCTGGAACTTCATCCGGGATTCTGTGTTTATAACACTAATACATTACTCCGCTTACGCGAAGCGGTTGGCCCTGAAATCGGAGCAAACTTTGATCCCAGCCATTTGATCTGGCAGGGTATGGATCCTTGTGCATGCATCAGAGAGCTTGGTAAGGTTGGAGCAATTTATCATTTCCATGCAAAGGATACTAAAATCGATTCTTATAACACTGCTCTTAACGGTGTTCTGGATACAACACACTATGCCGATGAGATTAACCGTTCCTGGATATTCCGTTCCGTTGGTTACGGACATGGTGAGGAGTTCTGGAAAGCGATTACTTCTGAACTTAGACTTGCCGGATATGACTATGCTATCAGTATAGAACATGAAGACAGCCTTATGTCAGGAAAAGAAGGTCTGTTAAAGGCAATCAGCTGCCTTAAGAATGTTTTGATTTTTGAAGACAGAGAAAGCATGTACTGGGCATAAATACAGTAGGCTGTTCAGTCCTGGCGGTTTAACCTGAGAGTGTTAGTTCAGGTGCGCCGAGTTGTTTTTATATAGTTACGTAGAAGAAAAAGGAGATAAGTATGGAAAAGCAGAATTTTATGTTGGGAATTGTGGGTCTCGGCGGTATGGGAAACTGGCACAGAGAACTTATTGAAACCATAGACGGATTAGAAGTAGCCGGAATCTATGATATAAGTGAAGCCAGAGTGAAATTTGCGGAAGAAGTCGGTGTAAAGGCTTACGAAAGCCTGGATGCCTTACTGGCAGATGAGCGTATTGATATCGTACTGGTTTCTACCCCGAATGATCTGCATAATCCCATTGCTATAAAAGCAATGAGAGCAGGTAAGAATGTAGTAAGTGAAAAGCCGGTAACCTTAAGTTCCAAAGACCTGCAGGAAATGATTGATGTATCAAAAGAAACCGGTAAGTTATTTACCGTTCACCAGAACAGGCGCTGGGACGAAGACTTTTTAACAATGAAAAAGATATATGATGAACATCTTCTGGGGGATGTATACCGTATTGAATCCAGGGTTCATGGTTCCAGAGGTATCCCCGGGGATTGGAGACAGGAGAAAGAACACGGCGGCGGTATGGTTTTAGATTGGGGCGTTCACCTGTTAGACCAGATACTCCTTATGATGGGAGCTACAAAATTAAAATCAGTTTATGCAACGGAAACTCATATTACGAATCAGCTGGTAGATGATGGCTTTTCAGCTGAATTAAGATTTGAGAATGGATTAGATGTCCTGGTGGAAGTAGGAACCAGTAATTTCATAAATCTACCCAGATGGTATATGCTTGGTGTAAACGGTACTGCAATTATTGAAGACTGGAACTTAAAGGGTCAGATCGTAAGCGCAGCCGGTAAAGATGAAACCGATGTGGTACCAGTACGTACAGCAGCCGGACTTACAAAAACCATGGCACCCCGCAGGGAAGATACTATTCAGAAACAGGAACTGCCAGTAGTAAACAGTGATATCAGAGACTTCTACCGCAATGTTATGTCAGTTATCGCCGGAAAAGAAGAACCTAAGGTAAAATTACCGGAAGTAATGCGTGTCATGAAATTAATGGAAGCAATTTTTGATTCTTCAGGTAAACATCAGGTAGTAGATTTTGAATAAGATATATTTGGTGTATTAACTAAAATATAAAAAAATAAATCTCTACGGCAGGAATCTGATTTCTGTACGTAGGGATTTTTTTATTGAGGAATTTAATATTAATAATTTAACTTTTTAACATGGAAATGCATTCATTGTATATTGAAATTTGTAATGTCATTATATTTATAAATTTTAACCCAAAATGCCGTGTGCTGCGATTTTGATACCTAGCATCAGCCAGGGTGGTATCCGCATCCGGTGTTTCTGCCTTCCACTGCTTGTGATGGCCTGGCATCCAGCCGGTGATATAGGAATCCTATTAAAGATTGTAGGATCAAAATTGCAGGGCCTCGAACACCCTAGGATTCTTCTTTTGTCTAATGCAATTATATAATATTTAGAAATTCATAACAATAGTAATATTGTGTAAAAAAATATGGAAATAAATAGTGTTAAAATTGCATATTTTGACGGAGATTAAGAGGCATAATAAGTATATCTTAATAATCGGAATTGTTGACAAAAATTCGATAAATGATATAATAACTATTTGTAAAGCCATATATTATATTAAATTGGTATAACATATTTCCGGAACTTAATTTATGGTGAGGAAGCAGCTTCAAAATGTGAAGAAAAAGCAGCTTCACATTATTTTATGGCAGTATTCCAGGGGGTCCTGGGATGACTGGTGGGTGTAAAATATGGATGAGAGTAAGTTGTTATATGAAAAAATAATCAGTTACTTAAGAGCAGAAATTAAGAATCAAAAATTTAAACCCGGTGACAAATTACCAACTGAAATGGAATTGGCCAGGCAATTTGGTGTAAGCAGAATTACATCCAAGAGAGCGCTGGCGGATTTAACTGCGGAAGGCCTTATTTACCGGGTGAGGGGCAGCGGAAGTTTTGTATCAAGCCTTGGCAGTACCGATGTAAATTCAGCTGTCAGCAATAAAGCCGATTACAGCCGTATCATTCCATTTGTTCTGCCCTTTGATGTCTCCAATGGCGGAATCATGCATGTGGTGGCAGGAGCTTCCAGGGTGATGGCAGAGAAAGGCTATATTTTAAGCGTCCATTGCTGTAATGCTAATGTTATTGAAGAAAAGGAAGCTCTGTTGCAGTTCTATGACAAAAAGGCAGCCGGAATTATTCTATATCCTATTTCCGACAGAAGAAACCTGGAAGTCATGAATTTATTATATCTTAATAATTATCCCATTGTGACAATTGATAAATATTATGAAAGTTTACCGATCAGCAATGTTGTCAGTGATAATTTTGCAGGTGCCTATGAGGCTGTGAATTATCTGATTCGTCTGGGACACAAAAAAATAGCCATGGTATCTGATAGAAAAATTGAAGATGCCACCTCCATACGTAACCGTTATTTTGGTTATTGCAAAGCTTTGAATGAGAGTAAGATTCCCATAGAAGAGCGGCTGGTCAGGATGGGCTTTATGGATGCCGGAAGAGACTACGACCAGGCGTGCAGGGAGATCCTTAAGGAGCTTCTTGATTACGGAATTACCGGGATTTGCGGTATAAACGATTATATTGCCAGATCCTTATTAAAAGGAGCATCTGATCTTGGCATAGCCGTTCCTGATAAATTGTCTGTTATCGGGTTTGATAATCTGGATTTTAGTCAATATCTGTCCGTGCCTTTAACCACGGTACAGCAGAATTTCTATAAAATAGGGGAAGAGGCTGCTAAACTGCTGTTAGACAGTATTGAAAACGGGGAGCATAAATGTTTTAAAAGTGTAATTCCCACAAAGCTGATAGAAAGGGAATCCTGTGGTGCGCCTGCTAGTAACTCTTTAAATCGGATATAATAATTATGAAACTAGTAGCTGCTGAATCAGGCTGATTGTACGGCTGCTTCGGGATTTGCCTGAAATTTGGATTTATTGAGAGAAAGCGGCAGTTTTTTATTAATTAAGGTGTATAATTGGTATAGATTATAGATGGAATTCCATGACTGTCAAAATATGATATATCAAATTATAATAGATACAAGAATCTGACTACGGACAATAAAAAATCAAAGAGTTTTGAATGCGGTCTGTATGGATTCAATGCAAATATAAAAGTCAGGAGAAAAAACATGTTAAATGAGAGACAAATTGACATGATGTTGTCAAAGCTGAAGAGATTTGAAAATACTCTGGCACCGTTGATGTTTGAAAAAATCGGTGATGTAAAAGTGGACATGTTTCACACGGAAAATCAACACCATGCCATACCAGGAGACAATAACTTTACACCTTGCAGTCAGGGAGACCACTGGGGCGGTGAGGGTACCTACTGTTGGTTTAAAGGGCAGTATACGGTACCAAAGGAATATGACGGCAAAACGCTGTATGTTTATCCTAAGATTGAAGGCTATGAAGCCCAGTTATGGGTTAACGGAGTTCCTTTTGGAACTTTCTGTACTAAAATTGTTGTTACGGGCCACGGAAATCATTACTGCGATATGTTAAAACAGAAGGTAAGAGCCGGTGAGGTAATCGATATAGCTCTGGAGTATTATGCCGGACATTATGTAATGGGCTGCGAACCCTTTGCGGAGGATCCCCGCATCGATTATGATTTTAAATTCACCTCCCTGGATATCTGTTTAAAGAATGAGGAAATCTGTGATTTTTATTTTGACTTAAAAACTCTGAACCAGCTGGTAGGCGTTCTGGACCGCAATAATTTCCGGAGAGCCGATGTAATCAATACGTTAGAGAAGGTTCATGAAATATTATATTATTCCTACGGTGATGTTGATAATGAAACCTTCCTCCAGTCAGTAAAGGAAGCCGGCAAGCTGCTTAAGGATAAACTGGTACAAACCAATTCGGAAACAACTCCTTATGCCGGTGTAATCGGCCACTCCCATATGGATACCGCCTGGCTTTGGCACAGAGGGGAGACCATTAAAAAATGCGCCAGAACATATTCCAATCAGATGAATTTAATGGAGCAGTATCCGGAATATAAGTTTATTCAGAGTTCAGCCTATCACAGCGAAGTCATCCGGAAGCACTATCCGGAGCTGTTTGAGAAACTGGTAGAAAAAGTTGCGGAAGACAGGTATGAACCAAACGGTGGTGTCTGGATCGAATGTGACTGCAACATACCGAACGGGGAATCCATGATACGTCAGTTTTTATGGGGCCAGCGTTTTACCCGTAAATATTTTAATTATACGGCAGATACCTTCTGGCTTCCGGATACTTTCGGATACAGTTCATCCATTCCTCAGATTATGAAGGGCTGCGGTGTTGACTATTTCCTTACCACGAAAATGGCATGGAATGATACGACTACTTTCCCGTATGATACCTTTTACTGGCAGGGACTTGATGGAACCAAAGTTCTGACCCATCTGAACAAAACCCATATCTGGCCAGATCCGGAAGCTTTAATGGAATACGTGGTAAAAGGCCATGACTCAATTAAGGAAAAAACCGTTTCCAACATGCGCCTGTTATCCTATGGATACGGAGACGGCGGCGGCGGTCCCCAGTTTGAAATGATTGAAATGTCCAGAAGGGTAAAAGACCTGGAAGGGCTTCCAAGATCCAGTCATACTACCGTAAGTGAGTTCATGAAGAAACTGGAAGAGACAGTAGTTAATCCTTCCACACATTCTGGTGAATTATATCTGGAATTGCACAGAGGAACCTTAACAAACCAGCATACCATTAAGCGCAATAACCGTCTGGCGGAAATCAACTTAAGAAACCTTGAATTCCTTACGGTTTTAGAGGCAGCACAAAATCATACCGCTGCTTCCCACGAGAAGATTCGCCCTCTTCTGGAATTATTACTGATTAATCAGTTCCACGATATCCTGCCCGGTACTTCCATACCCAGGGTACATGAAGAATCAATAGCAGAAACTACGGAAGTAATCAATAAATCAGCTGAATATATTCAGGATATAATTAAACCGGCAGCGAAGGACAATCGTGTATCCGTGATTAATACCCTTTCCTTTGAAAGAAAAGATGCTATTTATCTGGATTACAAAGACGGGTATGTAGTGCAGGGAGAATATAAACAACAGCTTACACAGGATCTTAACGGTAATCCGAAACTTGCGGTTGCAAATGCTGTTATACCTGCATTTTCCTCTATGGCTTTTGAGTTGGTTGAAGGCAAGCCAACAGCAGAATCTGCATTTGAATTCAAGGGAGAAGAACTGATAACACCTTATGCTAAAGTAAGCTTTGATGAAAGAGGCTTCCTCCGTTCCTTTGTTGATAGAAGTAATAACAGGGAATTAAGAGGTGAGGGATATGCCCTGAATACGTTCCTTGTGGCGGAGGACGTACCCAACGCATGGGATAACTGGGATGTGGATGCAGATATCGAGTTTAAATTTAAAGATACCGCTGTTTTATTAAACCGTCAGGTAATATCCGACGGAGCGGTTGAATTCAGAATCCGAAGCGAATATCAGATCAGCGAAAAATCTTCCATTAAGCAAGATATGATTTTTTATGCTGACAGCCCTGAGGTCAGATTTGAAACCATCATGAACTGGCAGGACGATCACAGATTCTTAAAGACTGCTTTTGACACGACGATTTTCTCCGATTTTGCAAGACAGGAAGTACAGTTTGGATATATTAAAAGACCGACCACCAGAAATAATGCTGCGGAAAAAGCAAAATTTGAAGTATCCAATCATAAGTATTCGGATCTTTCAGAAAACCAGTATGGTATAGCCATATTAAATGACTGTAAGTACGGAATATCCGTAAAAGACTCCCAGATGCGTCTGTCACTCCATAAAGGCGGCTGCAGACCGGATTATAAGGGTGATAAGGGAATTCATGAATGCACCTATTCCTTCTATCCTCACGATGGAGGTTTTAGCGCTGATACGGTAATAAAACCTGCTTATGAACTGAATTACAAACCCATTATAGTATCTGGTGAATGGAATAAGGCATCCTTTGCAAAAACCGACCGCAGTAATATTATTATTGAAGCTGTTAAACCTTGTGAAGATGAAGAGAATGCTTTCATATTAAGGCTTTATGATGCGGAAGGCACTTATACCAATACGAACCTGACACTGGGCGGTGAGGTCAAAGCGGCTGAAATTACCAATATGCTTGAGGAAACAATGGAAACATTACCGGCAGCCAACAGCCTCAGCCTGGTATTTAAACCTTTTGAGATTAAAACGGTTAAGATATCGTATTAATTTCAGGGACATGTAGTAAGAATAACTTTAGGTAGAATTTCCTGATAATATATAAATTAAATTTATACCTTCAGAAAGTACACCCTGGATGCATGATATAAGGCATCAGGGGTGTACTTTCTGGTTTTTGGGAGTTAGTTTTCATTCCTTTGTGAACACATTGGTGAAAGATAGAACGCTCAGTGCTTATTTCATTATTTTGGCGAATTAAATCTGCCGTTCATTGCTGTAATTTCCAACCGATTTACCTCAGAAGTCTGTTTCGAAATCTGTAAAAAGCTATTTTTATTGTTTTATTGGTTTGTTGTTAAGGAAACTTTAATTTCGGTTTCTATTAATATGACTTACAGATGTCAGTTTATATATGTTAATATAATAATAAATAAAACAAGTTCCGATAAATCATCCTATATCCATAAGACCGGAACATGGATTTTCTTGAATAATAATAAGGAGAATAAAAGACAATGAATAAAGTAGACTATAAAAAAGATTATAAAGATCTCTATCTGCCGAAAACAGAACCGCAGGAAATAGTTGTTCCGCCCATGAATTTTATAATGATCGACGGCAAAGGTAATCCCAACACGGAAAATGGGGAATATGGAAAGGCTCTTGAAGTGCTGTATGCTTTAACTTGGACCATTAAAATGAGTGTGAAAAGCGGGAAGGAACCAAAAGGGTATTTTGATTATGTAGTACCGCCTTTAGAAGGTTTGTGGTGGATGGAGGATGATAGCTTCGCAGATTTTACCGTAAAAGATAAATTTATGTTTACCTCCATGATAAGACAGCCGGAGTTTGTAACGGAAGAAGTTTTTAATTGGGCTTTACAGGAAGTTGCCAGAAAGAAGTCTGAATTAGATACCGCCAAAGCCAGATTCGTTACCTGGGATGAGGGGTTATGTGTACAGGTCCTGCATTTAGGACCCTTTGATGAGGAAGCTGCATCCGTTGCGAAAATAGAGGAATATATAAAAGTACACAACCTAAAGAACGATATGTCTGCGGTACTGTCTGACGGCAGCATTAGAAGGCATCATGAAATTTATATCTCAGACTATAGAAAAACCAAACCGGAAAACCTGAAAACAGTAATACGTCATCCGGTACGGCGATAAGATTTCAGTATAAATTTGATGCATTTATATTCCAGTATTAATTCTTTTTAACTGCATAAATTAATCAATGAATTAATGATTTATGCTTGTGCTTTAAAATAATGAAAACGGATGTCAGTGGCTTTAAGTACTGGCTTTTAGTTGGGAAGAATTAAAATGGAGGATAAAATGGAAGAATTATATATTAAAACTAAAGCAGGAATGCAAAAGATCGACAACAGTATTGTAGAAAAATACGATTTAAAAAAGGGGACTCTTTCCCCCTTCAGCCGGAGTACCCTGGTGAATGAAAACGGGGATGCTAAACGGGAAGAGCAGCCGAGGGAAGTTGTTTCCTTAAATCAGGGAGATGACGAGATTGACGAAATGGAAAACGGGTTGTTATTATCCACTTCAGAAATGTTAGATATTGCTCAGGGAGTGGATTCGGATATGACCTGATAATAACCGGGCTGAAACTTCCGAAATAAGAATAAATTGATTCTTTATAATATCAGACCAAAGGTAACCGGTATATATGAGATTTGCATATTATTGGTTATCTTTTTTAATTCTTTAACTTCTTTTTTACCCTATATACTTAGGTGTTCCACAGTTTTAAGCTGTTTTTTTGTCTGCCGAAAGCTTGCATTTATTTCCTATACAACTTATAATATCATTAGTGTTTGTTGCAGATAGGATTGAGGCGTATAAAATGAATTAAGTCAGACAGGAGTCAGGTATGAAGAAAAGAAGATTAAAAAGTGCTGTTATGGTGATATTGGCAGTGATTTTACTTGGAGGCTGTGGTTTAGAGTCGGCCGGCGGTTATCATAAGGAAGGCTTGGAATACCTTACCAGCGGCAGTTACGATAAAGCGGAAGCCACTCTTGCTAAGGCCCTGAAAATGAATGGAGACCGTGCGGATTACTATATAGATTATGGAATGGCTTTAATACAGTTAGGCAGATATGAAGAGGCTATCCAGAATTTTGACCGTGCAGTTTTGAATAAGGATAACAAAATAGTTAATAAAAATAATAAAACTGCTTTCCGGGGAAAAGGTATTGCCTACTTTAAAAATCATAATTACGGGAAAGCGATAGAACTGTTTGATAAGGCACTGGCTATACGTGAATTGAGTGATTTGAATTTGGATATCTTATATTATAAAGGTAATTCCCAGGCCAAGGCCGGACTTTTTGACAAGGCGATAAAGACCTATACCACCATACTGCAGGAAAAGCAGACGGATGCCTACACCTATTACAGCAGAGCTTATGCCTACCGTATGTTAAAGGATTATGAAAAAAGCCTGGCAGATTATGACAAGGCAATAAAACTGGATAATAAGAAATATGATTATTATTTCGGTAAGTACTTTTTATTGCTGGAACAAGGGGACACGGAGAAAGCAACCGCTGTATTGAGCATGGCAGCCAATATAAAGGGAAAGACTCAGGAAGATTATTTTAATCTTGCCAAAGTACATTATTATATGGGAGATTATGATAATGCCATAATTGAATTCAGCGAGGCATATAAAAATGGATTTGCGGAAGCTTATTTTTTCCTGGGCAGTATTTATGAGCAGAAGGAAGACTTTAAAAATGCGGTAAATAATTATAGCTTGTATATAAAAGAAGAGGTATATATATCCTCTGCCGCAGTTTATAATCAAATTTCTTATTGCCAGCTTAAGCTTAACAATTATGAAGACGCTCTTTCCTATATTCAGACAGGTTTAAAATATAATGACATCGAATTCAACCATTCACTTATGCGGAACGAAATTGTTGTTTATGAGAATATGGGTGAGTATGAAAAAGCAGCAGGACTAATGAAGGATTATCTAAAGGCATACCCGGATGATGAAGCTGCCGGTAAGGAAAATGAGTTTATCAAGACAAGGCTGCCGGAAGCGAGTACGCCTCATAAAGAATAAGAATATCAGGAGTTTATAAATGGGTGAACTGTATGAAATAAAAGAAAAAGAAGAGCGTCTGATTCTGGTCGGAGTATCGGTGAGTGACGGGGACGATACGGCGGATTCCCTGGATGAGCTGGAGGAGCTGGCTAAAACTGCCGGTGCCGAAACCGTGATGAAAGTGATACAGAACAGAGAAAGTGCTCATCCCGGAACCTACATCGGTAAAGGAAAAATAGAAGAAGTAAAAGAGCTGCTTTATAAACTGGAAGCTACAGGGGTAGTCTGTGATGATGAATTATCCCCGGCCCAGCTTAAAAATCTGGAAGACGCTCTGGAAGCAAAAGTAATGGACAGAACCATACTGATTCTGGATATCTTTGCACAGCATGCTACGACAAAAGAAGGTAAAATACAGGTAGAGCTTGCTCAGCTTAAATACCGTGCCACCAGGCTTGTGGGTATGCGTAATTCCATGTCTAGACTCGGAGGCGGGATTGGTACCAGAGGTCCCGGTGAAAAGAAGCTGGAAGTAGACCGCAGATTAATTAGAGACCGGATATCCCAGTTAAAACGGGAATTAGCAGATGTAAATCAATACCGGGAAACTTCCAGGGAGTTAAGAAGTAAAGGGACAATTCCCATTGCTGCTATCGTTGGCTATACCAATGCAGGCAAATCTACTTTGTTAAACCGGCTGACCAGTGCCGGAGTTCTGGAAGAAGATAAATTATTTGCCACCCTGGACCCTACAACCAGGAATTTAACACTTCCAAGCGGCCAGCAGCTATTGTTAACGGATACGGTAGGTTTTATCCGAAAACTGCCCCATCATTTAATTGAGGCTTTCCGCAGTACGCTGGAAGAAGCAAAATACGCGGATATTATCTTACATGTTGTAGACAGCTCCAATCCTTCCGCCTACAAACAGATGCATGTGGTATATGAGACTCTGTCCCAGCTGGGAGTAAAGAATAAACCCGTCGTAACCGCTTTTAATAAACAGGATCTTCTGGAAACAGAACTGATTATTAAGGATTTTAAAGCTGATAAAATCGTTAAGATTTCAGCAAAAGAGATGCGGGGATTGGATGAACTGCAGGAAATATTTGAAGAAATCCTGAGAGAACGTAAAATACTGATGGAAAAGGTCTTCTCTTATCAGGAAGCCGGTAAGATACAGCTTATAAGAAAATATGGCCAGCTTCTCTGTGAAGAATACAGAGAGGAAGGAATCTATGTCAAAGCATATATTCCGAAGGAAATTTATAATCAGATTTCATAAGCTAATAGCGAAACACAATGTTGTATCTATATACCAAGCTATTAATACGATTGTAGAACTAAGTGTTTCCCAGAGGGTAAGCCTATATTAAATTTTTATCAATTACGGTATATGAAAAACTTTATTGTTTTGCGATTACTAGAAGAATTGGGTGACAAAGGCCCTTTACACGCATATGTATACAGTGTATATACGCTCGTAAACATAAACATACGAGATTGACTTTTTGACACTCGAATTGTATAAAATATAGTTTTGAGAAGAGACTGCTCCCTTCATGTATAGTACTTGATTACATGAAGGGAGCAGTCTCTCTTTATCAAAATATCCGGCAAAAAAAGGGGATTTCCGCCTCATTATATGGCTTTTTGGAATCCTCTTGGTATTTGAGAGATTGATTAATATATATTGATCAATCTCTATGCCATTATCTATGCCATTACCTATGCCATTATCTATGCCATTATCTATGCCATTATCTGTTTCATTATCTATTTCAATATCTATTCAATACTACATTTTTATCTGTTTAACCAGCAGCTTTTACTGCAATCTCATCCTTTTCCGTCTGAATATCATTAATAAGGGATTCCCTCATATCCCAGAATTGTTTGGTTTCCCGGACTTCCCGGAAAAAGTGTTTGCTGTCTTTATTAAGAGGATTTTTAAAGTCTTTTACAAGTGTTCCGGGGTTCGGATGCATAATCAAAACCCGGTTACTCAGCAGCAGGGCTTCATCTACATCATGAGTAATAAAGAAGAAACTCTTTTTTGCTTTCTCCCAAATAGAATAAATGTGGGTCTGCATTTTCTCCCGGGTCAAGGCATCCAGTGCGCTGAACGGTTCGTCTAACAGTACGATTTTAGGGTCAGTGGCCAGCGTTCTTGCAATGGCGGCTCTCTGCCGCATGCCTCCCGATAACTGATAGGGCAGCATATCAGCAAAGCCGCTTAAACCCACTACCTCCAGGTAATAATCCACAATATCCTTTCTTTCCCCGGCTTTTAAATTTTTTTGCTTCAATCCGAATTCTACGTTTTTTCTCACATTAAGCCAGGGAAAAAGATTTGGCTGCTGGAAAATGACTCCTACTTCAGGATTCGGGGCTTTGAGGGCTTTGCCTTCTACTAAGATTTCACCGTCCGTTGGTTTAACATACCCGGCCAATACGTTTAAAAGGGAGGTTTTGCCGCAGCCGGAAGGACCTAACAGGCAGATAAAATCGTCATTGTATACATTTAAATTAATATCGCCAAGTGCCTGAAATTCTTTGTTGTCCTGCTTAAAAATTAAACTTACCTCTTTTAAGGAAATAATAACTTTTTTATTGGTTCCCATATCCCCGTCTCCTTATTGTTATTAGTCGTAAATTTCTGTTAGAATTGCATCCTGAAATAACTTTTCCTCCGGTGCTTCTTTTATACTTCCCTGGCTTAGCAGAAAATCTGCCGTACTTTTAAGAAGTTTAGCCAGTTCACCGGGATTAGCGGTTGTACCGAGATATTTCGGATCGCTTTGTTCTGCTTTGGTTATAACCAGGATTTCATTCATTGCTTTTAATGTCTCTTCTTCTGTTAAGCCTAAACCGGCGGACATTAATTTTGCAGAAGCTTCCTGGTCGTTTTTGTACTTATCTACGGCTTCGTCCAGTATATTAACATAATCTTTTATAACACCGGGATATTTCCCATAAAAATCTTTATGTACAATACCGAATTCGCCGGTGAGTGCTCCCTTTTCTGCCAGTTCTCCGGAAGAGATGATCTGTTTTCCCCCATTGGCCAGCAGTTTTGATTTGGTAGATTCAAATATATAGGCACCGTCAATATCCCCGCGTTCCCAGGCAGCATAAATATCAGGAGCTTTCATATCATAAACGGTGAGATCGCTTTCTTTTACATTCTCAAGTCTTAAGGCGTTAATCAGGCTGAAATGACTGGTTGAACCAAAAACTGTTGCAATTTTCTTACCGGTCAGATCTTTTACGGAAGATATATTGGAACTTTCCTTTACAATAAGCCCTTCACTTTCTCCGATAACATCGTGTAAATAAAAGATCTTATAGGGGAGGCCATTGGCAATACCCAGGGTTCCGGGAGGTGTACCGATGGTTGCAATATCAATGGAACCACCCTGTATTGCGGTTAAAATATCGGTTCCGGCCTGGAATTCCACCCAGTTGACCTTTGTATCAGGATATTTCTTTTCCAGTGTACCCAATTGTTTTACAAGCAGTTCACCGTTGGGGGATTCCCAGTAACCGATGCGGATCTCTTTCGGAATATCAGCCGCCGCACTCTGCCCTCCGTTGGAATTTTCTTCACTTTCTGTCTGAGTTTTCGTACCGGTGTTGGAATCGCTGCCCGTAACGGCGGTTTTTCCGGAGGAACAGGCGGTGGTACCCAGTAAAAGGGTTAAGGCGGTTACGGCTGCAAGTATTTTCTTCATTTTTTTCATAAACTGACTCCATTCTTTATTCTTTTCCTACCCAGGGGGTAACCTTACGTATCAAAAATCTTATAAATGCATCAATAGCAATGGCCAGAATGCCCATTATTATAATTCCGAAATATACAATATCAAAACGTATGTATTTGCTGGCATCCAGCACCATCCAGCCAATGCCTGAGACGGCAGCTACCATTTCGGCCGCAACTAAAGTGGCATAGGAGACACCTACGGCAGTTCTCAGTCCTGTCAGTATATCCGGCAGGCAGGAAGGAAATATAACATTTAAAAAGAGCTGCATATGGCCGGCTCCTAAGGATTTCGCTCCATTAATGCGGTCTTTTGGTACTTTCTGCACTGCGAATACAGTAGCAATAAACAGCGGTGCAAAGCCGCTTAAAAAAAGCAGGGAAACTTTTGAAAAATCTCCGATACCAAACCATAAAACCAGGAGGGTATAATAGGCCAAAGGCGGCAGGGCACGGTAAAATTCAATAAAAGGATCGATAACAGCTAAAAATACCCGGGAGGAACCGGCTAAGATTCCCATGGGAACTGCAATAAGAAAGGCAAAGCCCACGGCCAAAAACAGCCTTCGCATACTGCAAAATACATGATAAACAAGGGAATACCCCTTATATCCATCCTGTAAAACATCTGAAAAGGCAGACCAGACCGATTGAATAGGAGGGATAAATACCGGATTAAACCATTTTAGGACACTTCCAAGCTCCCAGATCAGTATTACTGTTAACACTGAACTCACAGATATTATTTTGTACTTATTCTGAAGTATTAAAGCTTTTAGTTTCTCCGACATGTCAGTTGTACTCCTTATGTTCTTAATCATTTTCGGGATTGGGATTGAATCCGGGTACTTCCTTTAAAATGTGAAGGACCCGTTTATCTAAAGGTGTTGTTTTAAATTTTTTACTTTCCAGATATCCGACTTCAAATCCGGCAGCCCGGTCCTTGATGGGTATCGCCCGGATTAATCCGTGCTGCAGGTAATAATCATTCTGAGTCATGAATTTCGGGAAAAAGGCCACATAATCGTATTGGGCAATCATTCTTTTCATGGAATCCAGATCATCTGTCCGGAAAACAATATTTAACTCCTTCCCTACATTTAATACGGAGGTCAAACCTCTGTTATCTTTTAAAAATTCTTCCCGGTAGGCAATATAAGGCTGTTTAAATATTTCTTCCATAACAACGGATTTCTTCCTCCAGCAGGGAGACTGCCTTCCCACATAAAGCATAAATTCATCTTTGAATAAAGGGGTGTATTGCAAATCCGTATTCTCTTCCAAATCTTCATAATAAATCAGGATTCCAAATTCGGACAGACCGGAAGCAACATTGCCTGCAATTGTTTTACTCTCTGCGGTGGTGACGGATAAGGTAATTGGGATATGGTCTTCGCGAAGTTTTTGTAAGGTTTTAGGTATGATCCAGTCACACATACAGGCTATACAGGAGAGGGATACGGTTCCGCCGTGTATATGCTCACTGGCAGCTTCCAGTATTTCGTCCCTGGCAGCAAAGATTATTTTGGACTTTGCCAGAACAACTTCGCCCATCTGGGTCGGTGTAACACCGGAACTGGTCCGGTGAAGCAGGGGAACCCCCAGTTCCTGTTCCAGTTTGGTAATGGCTGCACTTAGGGATGACTGTGCAATATAATTCTTTTCCGAAGCCAGGGATATGGATTTGTGCTTAACCGCTTCCTGTAAATAAAACAATTGTTCAAACTTCATACATTCAGCCTCCTTTTCTGCAGTAAAATTAACTGATGCTTTTAAAGTATTGTTTTCATATTAGATTACTATGAATTATGTTTTATGCTAATACTATATGCTATACGAATTCTCTTGTCAACATTAATAATTATTCGAAATATCGTATTATCCGATATCCCACCTCACAAACTGCTTCTGTCACAGAAGCCTGACTTTATATAACATATGGATTACCTGGTTTTAAAACAGAGATGCTAAATTTATTCCCAAGGAGGGTATGGATAACCGCAGGAAGCAGGAGCTAATATTGTGTATTTTAACCCAGAGTGTGTGCTTAATAACTTTTGTGTTGCATTGTTTCTCGCAAAGCGGAACATCACAGCATAGAAGTTTTTAACATTTCCTAAAAAACATTATAATTATTCAGAAAGGATAAGAAAATATGAATAGAAAACCACTTACTAACAAGCTGCTTATTTTGGGAATTGACGGCATGGATGCGGCTACCACCAAACGGATGCTGTCAGAAGGCAAACTGCCCAATATACAAAAATACGTAGAAAAAGGTTCAGCCAGGGAGGATCTGCAATTACTGGGGGCATTGCCCACCATAACTCCCCCCTGCTGGACAACGCTGGCAACCGGTGCATATCCCGGAACCCACGGTATTACCTGTTATTGGCGTCAATCCCCCGAGAATCTGGACGCGGTGGTTTATAATATGGATTCCAGGAATTGCCTGGCGGAACAATTATGGAATGTAACCACCCAGGCAGGGCTGAAAACCCTGGTATGGCACTGGCCCGGTTCCTCCTGGCCTCCTACCTCAAAAAGCAGCCGGTTAAGTGTGGTTGACGGTACACAGCCGGGTTCCGTGAATATGGGAATTGCCCAGATGGACTGGGAGAAAGTATTAACTGCTTCCTCTGATTTCAGGAAACTGAAGTACATACCCCATACGAAAAAAAATGCCGGAGTAGGCTGTAATATTACGGATCTGGAGGAATTAATCGATGGGGAGGAAGAAGACGATGAAATGATGGAACTCTGGTGGGGAGATTCCGCGAGAAAAGGTGCTGAAATCCGAACCTATGTGAATGGTTTGGAGGATACGGAGATGATGATCGGTGCCAAAGTGGCATATGATGTGATTTTTACACCCCTGATTCCTGCAGAGGGCTGGAAGTATGCTCCGGAAAATGCCAGAGAATTCACCATAGTAACCTCCGCCGGTGCAGATACCCGGCCTGCTTTGCTTTTACAGGATGAAGAAGGCAGGTACAGCTGTGTTGCCATATATAAAAGCAAAGAGGAAAAGGAACCTTTCGTCCTTATACCGGAAGGAAAAATTGTAAGTGCTATTGACGATGTAACCAAAAAAGGGGTTACAAAGCCATCCTATCGTTCTTATAAAATACTGGAGTTAGATCCTTCCGGTAATGAGCTGCGTTTATGGATCAGCAATGCATTGGACACCACAAACCAGACCCTGTGGCATCCGGTTTCCCTTTATGAAGAGGTGGTGAAAAAGGCCGGTCATGTTCCTCCCGTCAGCCTTATTGGCGGAGAAGATGCCGAACTGGTTGAGAAAGTCTTTTTACCTTCCTGGGACCAGTATAATAAGTGGCAGGCAGATGTACTGAATACCCTGATAAAAAACCAGGATT
Source organism: Bacillota bacterium (assembly GCA_023443925.1). The sequence continues at coordinate 21,474 of JAEZSL010000012.1, forward strand.
ACGAGGTTATTTTCAGCCATCTGCACAATGTGGACTGCGCAGGCCATCAGCTATGGCATCTGGCCAAAACCTTGGAACCCTGGAGCCATACCGATGAAACTGTATACCAGAAGCTCATTGAAGAAGTGTATAAACAGACCGATGATTATCTGGGGCGGTTTTTATACCTGCTGGAAGAAGGCTGGACTATTTTTATTCTGTCGGACCATGGTTTATTAGTTGGAGAAAATGTGCCTCCTATTCTTGGTGAATATGGCGGACTTAATGTGGGTGTAATGGAGGAATTAGGATATACGGTCATGAAAAAAGATGAAAATGGAAGCAACCTCCAGGAAGTGGACTGGGAAAAAACCAGAGCCGTCCAAATAAGGAGCAACCACATCTATATTAACTTAAAAGGCCGGAATCCTCATGGAATTGTAGAACCGGGAGAACAATATGAATTGGAAGAGCAGATTATTTCCGATCTTTATAATTACCGGGACAGCATAACGAAAAAAAGGGTTGTCGGCATTGCACTCCGGAATAAGGATGCGGTGGTATTAGGTATTAACGGACCGGAAGCCGGGGATATCTTCTTTACCATAGAAGAAGGCTTCAACCGTCTGCACGGAGACGGACTTTCCACTGCAGAAGGGTACTTTGGCACATCGACTCTGCCGGTCTTTATTGCTGCAGGAAGTGGTATTATAAATAACCATACCACCGGCCGAACCATCAGGCAGGTGGATGTTGCACCAACGGCTGCCGCTTTATTGGGGGTACGTTATCCCGATCAGTGTGAAGGTGCACCGGTTTATCAGATTTTAACGGAAACAATCTAAAGAAGATGATTGTCTTCTACTGCAGCGGTTCCATTAACTAGCCGTTTATGCATAGCATGTGAATAAGTGGAGATCTTTACCTGTGACCTGTATCGGCCACAGTAAGAGGCTTTCCGGCCTCTTTCGGTCATAATAAATGGCTATTCCAACCTTTTCCAATCACAGTGATCGGCTAACTAATCTTTTATATTTTAATACCACAGCCTTGTATAAGTTTTGCTGATTCTGGTCCCACCAGACCGCGTGTGAAATTAGTGCAGGGCTGTTTCTATCCGGTCTGGATTCAGATTCTTAACAATCCTCTCAGGAAGCGTTGGCTTCGCAAATCCCATAGGAACATGTAAACAAGTTTTTGAATAGTATAGGAAGATATAGGAATCAATTGTGTAATTGTTTACTGATTTGAAATGAATAATTATATCAGATATATATTACTTTTAATTGTGCAGAAAAAAGAAACATAAACGATAATTAAATTAATTGAATTAATTATCCTAAATTTTTAAATATTTTTGTTATTTCATTTAACAACATATTGTGTAGTAAATCGGAAGGCAATCCTTTGAAAAGTTCAGAATTCTAATATGTAAATGGGTATTAAGGACTAGACAAAAACACAATATATAGTGGTGCGCGTAAAAAGTCGATATACATATTGTAGCTTGTTCTTGACGTATCATGGAAATTCTGCTAATATATGTTTAATGTAATGTCTGCAAAAGACAAGCAAGAAAAGATAAGAAGGGGGATTTTATACATGTTTCAGGTGCTGAAAAGAGATGGCGAAATCGCTGATTTTAATCTTACAAAAATAACGGAAGCAATCTCCAAGGCTTTTAAAGCGACGGAAAAAAACTACACAGAAGATATTATCAACTTACTTACATTGAGAGTTACTGCAGATTTCCAGAACAAGGTAAATGAAGGACAAGTGTCAGTGGAGGATATCCAGGATAGTGTGGAACATGTTCTGGAACAGACCGGTTATACGGATGTGGCAAAAGCCTATATTTTATACCGTAAAAACAGAGAACGTATCCGTAACATGAAATCTACGATCCTCGATTACAAAGAAATTGTTAACAGTTATGTAAAAGAAGAAGATTGGCGTGTGAAAGAAAATTCTACGGTAACCTATTCCGTAGGAGGGTTAATTTTACATAATTCCGGTTCCATTACGGCTAATTACTGGCTGTCCGAAATTTACGACGAAGAGATTGCCGGTGCCCACCGGAATGCAGATATACACTTACATGATTTATCTATGTTAACCGGCTATTGTGCCGGCTGGTCCTTAAAGCAGTTAATTCAGGAAGGACTTGGCGGAATACCCGGTAAGATAACCTCTTCTCCGGCAAGCCATCTCTCCACCCTTTGCAACCAGATGGTTAATTTCTTAGGAATCATGCAAAATGAATGGGCTGGTGCCCAGGCTTTTTCATCCTTTGACACTTATCTGGCCCCTTTTGTCAAAATAGATAACTTATCCTACCGTGAGGTGAAACAGTGCATCCAATCCTTTATATACGGCGTGAATACACCAAGCCGCTGGGGAACCCAGGCTCCCTTCTCTAATATAACCCTGGACTGGACCGTGCCCAGTGACTTAGCGGAGCTTCCTTGTATTGTTGGCGGTAAGGAAGTGGATTTTAAATATAAAGACTGTAAAAAAGAAATGGATATGGTTAACAAAGCCTTTATTGAAATCATGATAGAGGGCGATGCCAACGGTAGAGGTTTCCAGTATCCCATCCCCACCTATTCCATCACCAATAATTTTGACTGGTCCGATACGGAGAATAACCGCCTGTTATTTGAAATGACCTCTAAATACGGTACGCCTTATTTCTCAAACTATATTAACAGTGATATGGAACCCAGTGATGTCCGTTCCATGTGCTGCAGGCTGCGGCTTGACCTCAGGGAATTAAGGAAAAAAACCGGTGGTTTCTTTGGTTCCGGCGAGAGTACCGGTTCAGTAGGTGTCGTAACCATTAATATGCCAAGAATTGCGTATCAGGCCACTTCCGAAGAAGATTTCTTTAAGCGTCTGGACCGCATGATGGATATCGCGGCCCGTTCTTTAAAGGTTAAGAGAGATGTAATAACCAGGCTGTTAGCTGAAGGTTTATATCCTTATACAAAGCGTTATCTGGGAACTTTTGAAAATCACTTTTCTACCATTGGTCTTTTGGGCATGAATGAGGTGGGTTTGAATGCAAAATGGCTGGGTAAGGATATGACAGACCCCGCTACCCAGGCATTTAGCGTAAAAGTATTAAATCACATGAGGGAACGGCTGTCTGATTATCAGGAGGAATATGGTGATCTGTATAACCTGGAAGCAACCCCCGCCGAATCTACCAGCTACCGTCTGGCTAAGCATGACAGAAAACGCTGGCCAATGATTAAGACTGCCGGTGCAAAAGGGGATACTCCTTATTACACCAACAGCTCCCATCTGCCCGTTGGATATACGGAAGATATTTTCGAAGCTTTGGATGTTCAGGACCAGCTTCAGACTTTATATACTTCCGGTACGGTTTTCCACGCGTTTTTAGGAGAAAAACTGCCGGATTGGAAAGCTGCCGCCAAATTAGTACGTACCGTAGCCGAGAATTATAAGCTGCCTTATTATACATTATCACCAACTTATTCTATCTGTAAAGATCACGGCTATTTAACGGGTGAAAATTTTACCTGCCCGGAATGCGGGCAGAAAGCGGAGGTTTACAGCCGAATAACCGGTTATTACCGCCCGGTGCAGAACTGGAACGAAGGAAAGACTCAGGAATATAAGAACCGTAAGCTTTATGACATGGATCATTCCAGAATAATACCCGCAGAGGGCTGTGAACACGAAGATATCTCTTTATATATGGATGAAATAGCCGCAACCCATACCAGGCAGAACGGTGCATATCTGTTTACTACTAAAACCTGTCCGAATTGCAGTGCCGCAAAGGCCTTTTTAAAGGATTTTCCCTATGTTTTAGTGGATGCGGAAGAAAATCCGGAACTAACCCGGGAATACGGAGTTATGCAGGCACCTACTTTGGTCGTAATCAAAGACGGCCAGTATAAGAAATATGCCAATGCCTCCAATATAAAAGGTTTTACCGAAGAACTTTCGGCAGGCGTCAGATAAAAAACCATGATTTGAGGCCTTTTGACACTTGAATCAATAATATGATACCATACAAAGATAAGCACCCCCTATGGGTTAAGTAGTAAATATACTTAAAACAGACAAGGAGGTGCTTAATTTGTTTTGTTTGACCGATATGTGTAATCCTGATATAATGAACCTAGTTAAACCGGACAACCCTGTGGTTAGATTGAAAAAATGTGTTGCACTATTAATTTTTCTATATAAGCAGTGTCGCAGGCAGGCTTGCGATATACATGGGGTTAGTCTGATAATTGCCTGTATTACAGGAAAAGGAGTGATTGTAATGAGTCTGGCCGATAAGATTTTTATTGAGATGTGTGAAGATATCCTGGAAAATGGAGTCAGTACGGAAGGAGAAAAAGTCCGTCCGAAATGGGAGGATGGGGCAAGCGCTTATACCATAAAGAAGTTTGGGGTAGTAAACCGATATGATTTGTCCAAGGAATTTCCGGCCATTACCTTAAGAAGAACGGCTATCAAAAGCTGTGTTGATGAAATCCTGTGGATCTGGCAGAAAAAATCCAGCAATATTAAGGACTTAAACAGCCATATCTGGGACAGCTGGGCGGATGAGAACGGTTCCATCGGCAAAGCTTACGGTTACCAGTTAGGCGTTAAGCATAAATACAGAGAAGGCGAAATGGATCAGGTTGACCGGGTGATCTATGATTTAAAGAACAATCCTTACAGCCGCCGGATTATGACAAATATCTATGTACATCAGGATCTGAATGAAATGAATCTGTACCCCTGTGCCTATAGTATGACTTTTAATGTAACCAAGGCCAAAGACAGTGATCGTCTCAGACTGAATGCCGTACTTAATCAGCGCTCACAGGATATTTTGGCAGCAAATAACTGGAATGTATGCCAGTATGCGGTGTTGGTTCATATGCTGGCACAGGTCTGCGATATGGAGGCCGGAGAACTGGTGCATGTAATAGCAGATGCACATATTTATGACCGGCATATTCCTATTATTAAGGAGATGATTGCAAGACCGGTTTATGATGCACCTGTTTTCTGGATAAACCCGGAGATAAAGGATTTTTACCAGTTCAAAATTGAAGATTTCAGGCTGGATAATTATAGGACCGGGCCGAAAATAGAGAATATACCGGTTGCGGTATAATTAATAACTTAAGCGTTATATTAAAGTTCCGGATATCAAAAGGTCTCTCTACATGCATTTTATATAGACCCTCGTTTCGGAACACAAAATTAACCTTTTGATACTCCAATTTATAAAAAGGATTAATAACAGGATAAAATGGTAATCTATTATACCGGAGCAAACTTATAAAAAACAGATGAGGTCATAAGAATGAATTTAATTGTTGCAGTGGATAAAAACTGGGCCATTGGGTATCAGAATAAATTATTAATCAGCATTCCGGAAGATATGCGTTTTTTTCGGGACGAAACAACGGGTAAGGCGGTAATCATGGGAAGAAACACTCTGGAGACCTTTCCCGGAGGAAAACCCCTTAAAAACCGAACTAATATTATCATAACTACAAAAACGGATTTTACGGTCAACGATGCCATAGTAGTTCATAGTGTGGAAGAAGCCCTGGAAGCCGCAAAGGATTATAAAACAGAGGATGTGTATGTAATCGGCGGAGCCAGTATATACCGGCAGATGCTTGACTACTGCGATGTCGCCCATGTTACAAAAATTGATTACGCCTATCAGGCGGATACTTACTTCCCTAATTTAGATGAGAAGGCAGAGTGGGAAATTGAAGCGGAATCGGAAGAGCGTACCTATTATGATATTGAATACGCTTTCTACAAATACGTCAGGAAAAAGAAATCTTCTAATAACCATTAGGATGAAATAATAACGGGAGCCGGTATGATAGAAAAAATCAAAGATAATATACTCTTTAAAGGCCTGTCCCAGGATGAAATTGAACTTTGCTTAAAGTGTTCGGACGCCAGGTTAAAGGATTATGACAAAAATCAGATCATATTCAGCCAGATGGATCCTCCGAAAGCACTGTATGTGCTTATCGGGGGATCCGTATCAGTCTGCAAGGATACACCGGACGGAAGACGGTATATTGTAACCAATATAGAAGAAGGTGATATCTTCGGAGAGGTGTATGTATTCCTTAAAAAGGCGGATTATAATTATTATGTGCTTTCGAATATGACATCAACGGTTTTAGCTATCCCCAAAGAATACTTTTTTTCCTCCTGTGATAAATCCTGCAATGCCCATTCCCTGATTATTCAGAATATGCTGGGTATCCTTGCACAGAAGGCATATTTCTTAAATAATAAGGTCCAGCTTTTAACCAGCGGAAGTTTGAGACAAAAAATAGCCAAATATCTTTTGGATAATTGCAATAATAAAAAATATGTGAAACTCTCGATGAACAGAGAACAGTTCGCTTCCTATCTTAACGTTACAAGACCTTCTCTTTCCAGGGAATTGATTAATATGCAGGAGGACGGGCTCATCGAAGTGGACAGGGATATGATTAAAATTTTGGATATGGATAAATTAAGTTCTGCAATGTAGCAGTATAAATGCCAGCCGGCAACGGGGGAGATCCCTCCGCTGCCGGCTGGCTTATTTGTTAAGGGGACTGTGGAAATAATGAATATATAATTCCTCTGTTTGTAACATAGGTTACCGAAATTGATTTGATTCTGTTTTATCATTGACATAGCAACGCAAACAAAAAAACAATACAATTTATACGGAGGATGTTTTAATGGAAAATGCTATGTTTTGTTATCAATGTCAGGAAACCGCAGGATGTTCAGGCTGTACTAAATTCGGCGTATGCGGTAAATCACCGGAGCTTGCCAGGATGCAGGATTTACTGATCTATGTAACCAAGGGTTTATCCGAGGTAACGACCAGATTAAGAGGGGAAGGCCAGAGCATCGGTGCTGACATCAACCATTTGGTTACCTTGAATTTATTTACTACCATAACCAATGCCAATTTTGATAACCAGGTATTCTATGACCGTGTTAATATGACTTTAGCTGCAAAAAGAGATTTAACAGCTAAATTAAATAATAAAAATAACTTATCGGAAGCTGCCCTTTGGGATGCTACAGAAGCTGCAAAGCTGGATGAAAAATCTCTGACCGTAGGGGTATTAGCTACAGAAAATGAAGATGTCAGAAGTCTCAGAGAGTTAATTACCTATGGATTAAAGGGACTTTCCGCATATGTAAAGCATGCCCTTGCATTGGGATATGACCAGGAATCCATTCATGAATTTATGCAGAGCACTCTGGCAAAGACCTTAGACGATAATTTAAGTGCGGATGAACTGGTTGCGCTTACACTTGAAACCGGTAAAACAGGAGTTGATGGTATGGCATTACTGGATACGGCGAATACTTCCTCCTATGGTAATCCGGAAATTACTAAAGTTAACATCGGCGTAGGCAAAAATCCTGGAATATTAATATCCGGACATGATCTTAAGGATATGGAAGCGTTATTAAAACAAACCGAAGGAACCGGTGTAGATGTATATACCCATTCCGAAATGCTTCCTGCCCATTATTATCCGGCATTTAAGAAATACAGCCATTTCGTAGGAAATTATGGTAACGCCTGGTGGAAACAGACCGAAGAATTTGAATCCTTTAACGGACCGATTCTTATGACTACCAACTGTATCGTACCGCCGAAAGCCAGCTATAAGGACAGATTATATACAACCGGTGCCGCAGGCTTTACAGGCTGTACCCATATCTCCGGTGAGAATGGCGATAGCAAGGATTTCTCACAGCTTATCGAACATGCAAAAAAATGTGCGGCTCCGACAGAAATTGAAACCGGAGAAATCATCGGCGGCTTTGCCCACAATCAGGTACTGGCTTTAGCAGACAAAGTAGTGGATGCGGTAAAAGCCGGAAGTATCAAGAAGTTCTTCGTTATGGCAGGTTGTGACGGAAGAGCCAAATCCAGAAATTATTATACGGACTTTGCAAAAGCCCTGCCGGAAGGTACGGTTATCTTAACCGCCGGATGTGCGAAATATAAATATAACAAACTTGACTTAGGGGATATCGGCGGAATACCGAGAGTACTGGATGCAGGACAGTGCAACGATTCCTATTCACTGGCATTAATCGCCTTGAAGTTAAAGGAAGTATTCGGACTGGCAGATATTAATGAACTGCCTCTGGCATTTAATATTGCCTGGTACGAACAAAAAGCCGTTATCGTTCTGCTTTCCTTATTATATCTTGGTGTAAAAAACATTCATTTAGGACCAACCCTGCCTGCCTTCTTGTCACCTAATGTAGCAACAGTATTGGTTGAGAATTTTGGAATAGCGGGAATCGGAACCGTTGAAGATGATATCGAACTATTTATGGCTTAATTGAAAATTCAGCCGGAATGATATGATTTTAAAAGCTGAATATTATTTTATTAAATCGAGCATGTTGATTTATTACTATAAAATATACAAAGCTCAATATTTTATAAAATCGAGCATGCTGATTTAATATTATAAAATATACTAAGCTGTATTTTATTAAATCGAGCATGTTGATTTAATAATGAAATCTACAAAGCTGAATATTTTATAAAGTCGTACATGTTGATTTAATATTAGAAATATGCAAAACTGAATTTATTAAAAAATCGATTTTTGCAAAATTAATATATAATGTTTATGTGCAGTTTCTTTCTACCAGATGAAGAAACTGCACATTTTTTATTTTTTATTTTTTATTAAGCCGTTAACACCGTGCGTTATGTTGTAGCAGAAAATGACTATAGGAATTAACCAGTTTCTAAATATGGGTGTAAATTACCTCTTCACTGGTTAAAATTGTATGAAATGTAAAATTAAGGTCATGATATAATTAAGAATTGACAAAATATAGAAATTGCTCTAAAATGAGTTGAAATTCATTTTGGAATATCCCGTTAGCAGACAGTTGCGTATAATTGCATTAATAATTAGAAAATCATCAAAAAACTGTAGAAATGCATGACTTTGATTCTGACATAGAATATACATGGGATATTTCGATAAGAAATAATCCCGTATAAAAAGGAAGGTGCAGCTATGTTTGATAAATTTTTTATAGATTATATGTCAAATATAATACCTGTAGCATTTAATATGCAGTCAGAAAAAGAAACTAAGATTGTAGGCAGCGGAGAGCCGCAGTTTACTGTTATACTAAAGAAACCGATACGAAAAAGTGAACTGCTTACCAGTACATCCCTGGCCCTGGGAGAAGCATATATGAGAGGAGATCTTAAGGTGGATAAGGATTTATATGAAGTATTAAACCTCTTTTTAGGCGAAATGGGTAAGTTTACAACAAACAAGACAAAACTGCACAGTTTACTGCACTCTGCTACAAGTAAAGTAAACCAGCAGAAGGAAGTAACTTCCCATTATGACATCGGGAACGATTTTTACAGCCTGTGGCTGGATGAAACCATGAGTTATTCCTGTGGTTATTTTAAAGAAGAAAATAATACCCTTTATGAAGCGCAAATGAACAAGATTCATCATATCCTGGATAAGTTATACTTAAAACCCGGCATGTCACTGTTAGATATCGGCTGCGGCTGGGGTTCCCTTTTAATAGAGGCCGCAAAAAAATATCAGGTCAAAGGGATGGGAATTACCTTAAGTCAGGAGCAGTATAATAATTTTAACGAAAAAATACGGCAAGAAGGTCTGGAAGATTTACTGAAAGTGGAGATTATGGATTACCGGGATCTGGGCAGCACAGATCTGAAATTTGACAGGCTGGTCAGCGTAGGGATGCTGGAACATGTCGGAAGAGATAATTACGAGCTGTTTATAAAGAATGCACATCATGTATTAAAGGAAAAAGGCATATTCTTACTCCATTCTATCACGGCGCAGAAGGAGCATCCCGGTGATGCCTGGATCAAGAAATATATTTTTCCCGGCGGGACAATTCCCAGTTTTCGTGAGATGATTCAGATCTTACCGGAGTATCAATTCTATACCCTGGATGTGGAAAGCCTCCGCAGACATTATAACAAAACGCTGCTTTGCTGGAGAAGCCGTTTTTTGAGCCACAGAGAGGAAATTGTAAATATGATGGGAGAAGAGTTTACTAGAATGTGGGAACTGTATCTTGCTTCCTGCGCCGCCACCTTTAACAATGGGATTATTGACCTCCATCAGATACTGGTCTCAAAAGCCGCAGCCAATGACCTGCCCATGACGAGAGTTGTGTAAAAAAAGAACGGATTATCTTTAAGGAAACAGTTTAGGAGTTTTTTGGTTCTGACTGTAAAGTGGGCCGCTGATAAGAAAAGCGGCTCACTTTTTATATTTAGGAATAGCATCGTATGGGATGGTATAAGGTAACTAAAATTTAGTTGTTTACCTTTAGAATTATGATATAATAAAAGCTGGATGAGGATTGCAATCTTGTTTCTAATCCGAGAGGAGCAACAAAACCAATGAGTATTGCAGGGGAAAAATAGTTTACATGTAGTCCGTACTGCAATTATTATGAGCAATTTAGATATTACGAAACTGATTGAATAGTTCCGCAGATACCTAAAAAGATTCGGGTGTCAAAAGGCTCTCTACATGTATTTTATGAATACAGTGTATATATACGCTCGTATTCATTGAAAACACAAAATTGACCTTTTGACACTCGAATCCCAAAAAATTAAAGTGTAGAAGGAAGAACTATTTTATGACGAAGATCATTGTAGACAGTACGTGTGATTTACCGGAGGAAGAACTGAATAAATACGATATATCCGTACTATCCTTAAAAGTCCTGTTAGGAGATAAGGAGTATCAGGATAAAAAAAATATAACGGTGGATGAAGTGTATGATGCTATGAGAAAGGGCATTATGCCAAAAACTTCTCAGCCAAGTCCGGCGGATATCTATGAGATGTTTAAAGAGTATGCCTCAAATGGCCGGGACTTTGTTTATCTGGCCTTCTCTCAGGCTTTATCAGGAACTTATCAGTTGGCCGTAAGTATTCTGCAGGAAATAAAGGAACTGTATCCGAATGTGAATATGAGAGTAATGGATTCCAAGGGAGGTTCAACGGCAACGGGGCTGCTGGCGCTGCAGGCTGCCTGCCTGGCAGAAGATAACAAACATGATTATAACAATCTTGTGTTAAAGTTAAGTGAGCTTATTAAATGTGTGGAGCATGTATTTACAATACCTGATTTGAATTGGCTTATTAAGGGCGGCAGAATTGGGAAAGCACAAGGAATGATTGGCAACATTCTGAATATAAATCCGATCCTTCATGTGGATGATGGAAAGATGGAAGTAATACATAAGGTCAGAGGCAGGAAAAAAGCGCTGAATTTGGTGGTGGACCTGCTGGAGGAAAGAGCTGCAAGTCTGACAAACCAGATCATCGGCATCAGTCATGCCGATGACCCTGAAACTGCCCTGGAGCTGATGGAGCTGATAAAAAAGCGGCTGGGCTGCACCAGATTTATAATAAATAAAATTGGCAGTGTTTTGGGAAGCCACTTGGGAATCGGTGGTGTGGGCATCTTTTTTTTCAATAGCAATGCGAAAGATGTTATAAAAAACACTTGAAAATTGATTTGGGTAAGTCTAATATAGTAACTATATGAGTAACTTTGAATAATTATGAAAGAAGGAAGCCTATTTGTTAGATATCAGAATTGAAAAAAACACAGCCCCTAAAGAACTGCCCAAAGCAGACGATCCGTTAAAATTTGGAACGATATTTACGGATCATATGTTTGTAATGAATTACGAAACCGGTAAAGGGTGGCATGATGCAAGAATCGTCCCTTACCAGCAAATCAGCCTGGAACCTTCTGCGATGGTATTCCACTATGGGCAGGAGATGTTCGAAGGTTTAAAAGCATACAAGGCAGAGGATGGAAGAGTACTGTTATTCCGTCCTGATAAGAACATTGAAAGAGCCAACAAAACCAATCGAAGAATCTGTATACCCGAGATACCGGAGGAGGATTTTCTTCAGGCAATAAAAGCTGTTGTAAAGACGGATGAAGCCTGGATTCCTTCAAAACCCGGAACTTCTCTTTATATAAGGCCTTTCGTAATTGCTACAGATCCGTTTCTGGGAGTAAGACCTTCCGAAACTTATTTGTTTTTGGTTATATTATCACCGGTTGGAGCCTATTATCCGGAAGGATTAAATCCGGTTAAGATCTGGATTGAGGACGAATACGTCAGAGCCGTAAAAGGTGGAATAGGGGAAGCTAAAACAGGCGGCAATTACGTAGCATCCCTAAAATCCCAGGTGAAAGCCCATGATGAAGGGTATTCTCAGGTGTTGTGGCTGGATGGAGTTGAACGGAGATACATTGAAGAAGTTGGTGCCATGAACATTTTCTTTAAAATTAACGGCGTAATTGTTACTCCTGAACTAAACGGCAGTATTTTGCCGGGTGTTACCAGGGATTCCGTAATTAATCTCTGTAAATCCTGGGGACTTCCGGTGGAAGAACGTAAAATATCCATTGATGAGATATTTGAGGCCTACAAAAACGGCAGCCTGGAAGAGGTGTTTGGCACCGGTACCGCGGCAGTAATATCGCCGGTGGGGCAATTAAGATGGGATGAACATATCATGAAGGTACAAGACGGCGGCATCGGTGAATACAGCCAGAGACTTTATGATACGATTACCGGAATTCAATTAGGTAAACTGGAAGATAAATTTAACTGGATTATTGAAGTAAAATAAATAAAATTTCTGTACCGGTCCCGAAAGGGATCGGTTTTAATTTATAAGAAAGTTCTCCGAATTTACCTATAAATTAAAAAGCATACCAGGCAGGATGCACATGCCGGGTATGCTTTTTTGCTGATTGTCTCACTACATAATCCTTTTTTTTGATTTCGGAAATATGTTCAAATATAAAATAAAATATTTGGAATATTAAGTAAAAATTCATGAAATATCTGTAAGTTTCACTTTGTTAGATATAACTAGCAGTGGTAAAAATATATAATATTTTCATGAAAATTTTAATGTTAATTGTGCAATAATTATATTGACGGTTAATATAAAAGTAAGTAGAATTAGATGGAATTTGCATGAAAACAGAATTCGAAAATTAAGGAGAAAATTTAAATGAACTTAAAGAACGTTATACTTGGAAAACCGTTAAAGAATGATGAGATTACTCATGAAAAGCTCTCAAGGCTATGGGGTTTACCAATTATGGCAAGCGATGCAGTATCTTCGGTAGCTTATGCAATAGAAGAAATATTATTAATATTAATACCGGCCATAGGGCTTTTAGCTTTCCGGTCACTGCCTTTTATTGTACTGCCTATTTTATTCCTGCTGCTTTTACTGGTTTTATCTTATTCCCAAATTATTGACCATTATCCCAAGGGTGGCGGTGCATATGCGGTGGCTAAGGAGAACATAGGCAAGACTGCGGCGCTGTTATCAGCAGCTACCTTAACTATAGATTATATCATGACAGTTGCAGTAAGTATCTCATCCTCAACGGCTGCTTTGGTTTCTGCATTTCCTTCGCTGCATGATTATAAAGTGCTCATATCTCTGATATGTGTTTCTGTTATTACACTTATTAATTTAAGAGGAATCCGAGAGGCTTCCAAGGTTTTCGGACTGCCTACCTATATATTTATTATTTCCATGGCAATACTGATAATCACCGGTCTGTTCAAATTGCTGACTGGCACTTTAACACCAATTGAATATGCAAACCCTATTTTGCCAGAGGATACAGTACAGGGAATCGGACTGCTTATTCTTTTAAAAGCTTTTTCGTCCGGATGTTCTGCCATGTCCGGTGTGGAAGCGGTTAGCGATGCGGTTCCAAGTTTCAAGGAACCTTCCACAAGGAACGCAAAACATATTTTATATATACTAGCCGGAATCATTATATTTATTTTTGGAGGAACCTCCATCATTGCGGTCAGCCTTCAGGTAGCACCGCTGGAAGGACATACGGTATTATCCCAGATTTCCTCCGCTGTTTTTGGACATACCTTTATGTATTATGTAATTCAGGTATTTACCTCTCTTATACTGATACTTGCGGCAAATACGGCTTATAACGGACTTCCTCAGCTTCTGTATATACTGGCCCATGACGGTTATGTTCCCAGGCAGTTTTCCTCCAGAGGAACGAAGCTTAGTTTTTCAAACGGTATTTTATTTATTTTTATTGCTGCCTCCTTGCTGATCATTGGATTTCAAAGTGAGACCCACCGGCTGATACCTTTGTATTCGGTTGGAGTATTTATCTCCTTTACCATTGCCCAGTATGGTATGTTTAAAAAGTGGATTGCCATTAAGGAAAAAAACTGGCAGTATAAGTTCTGGATCAACGGTTTTGGTGCCATCGTGACTCTGGTTGTTTCCGTCATTGTGTTTTCCATGAAATTTTTAGATGGAGCCTGGATCCTTGCCATTGCGATTCCTACTATAATGCTTGGCATGTACTTTATAAATAAACACTACATGTCTATCGGCAAAGAACTTCGCCTGGAGAAGTTTAATCCTTACTATGACAAAAATGCCGTAACTTCAACCCAGTGTATATTGCTGGTCCATGATATAAACAAACCGTTTTTAAAGGCGATTAATTATGCCAACTCTATCTCAAATAACATAACCGCACTGCATGTCTGCCGTCATCCGGAACATGCTGCGCAGCTGAGAAAACAGTGGGATGATCTGGAAATACCGATTGAACTTAAGATTATTGAGACACCTTACCGGGATATCATAAAACCCATGGATGATTATTTGTGGCAGAGGGAAAGGGAATTAAATCACGGCGAAAATATATCTGTTATAATTATTAAGTTTATAACCGCCCACTGGTATGATAATTTCCTGCATAATCAGACTGCTTATTTTTTCAGTCAGCATTTAAGCAAGCATAAAAATATTTCTACAGTAATTCTTCCGTTCCACTACATGCTGGATGGAAAACATTCCTGTAACAAGCATCTGAAATCTGAATAATTCATTTATATTAGTAATAATAATTTTGCGATTACTTAAAAAGGCGTAAAACGGTGCTGATACCCGTTTTACGGCCTTTTTTCTTAATTTACGGCAGTGAATCGGTTGCTTAGTTAACGTGCTTGTAATTAATACATAAGGATGTTAAGGAATTTCACGGTAATTATAGACTCATATCTCTGATGCCTTGAAAGACAGCGGGCTGCCGCAGAAGACCCTTCTCCTTGGGCTTATACTGTACAACACATACCAGGGTGGGCTGCAGCCATACAATATCCTCATTACCGGAGGGGGTTAAGTAAAAGGGAGATTGAGGGCTTTTTATACAGTGGTATTCCCCGGTAATATCAATTCGTAATCCCGTAGAAACCTGGCCTTTATATATCAAATCTTCACCCCGGTACTGGCCCAGAACAAGACATAAAACACCCCGCTGATTGTAAAAATAACCGCATACGGCAAAATCCTTATCTGACCGGAAATTAAAGTTTATCCATTCGGTTGTCTGTTTTTCCGGATAGTATTTGCTTGTTTTTGCCTTGGCAATAACACCCTCCAGATTTTGTCTTTTTGCCAGTTGATATAATTCAATGCCAATTTCGGAGACATATCTGGATATTGCCAAATTGACGGTTTCATTGACAGTTTCTTCTAACAGCTTCTTTCGGCTTAGCAGGGGTTGATTCGTAATCAGTTTATTATTAATATATAAAATATCGTAGGCTACAAAACTTGCCGGATATCTGCCGGAGGAGGATATGAATTTCTGGCTGTCACTTATCAGGGATCTGCGCTGCACTTCAGCTAAGTCGGGTACACCGTTTTTTAAAACAATTAATTCTCCGTCTAAAATACATTTTCCCTTTACCTGTGCATGAATATTGGCTAATTCGGGAAATCTGGTAATCAGCTGGTTGTTATTTTGGCTGCGGATATCCGTACTGGTTTCATTCAGGTATGCAAGGCACCGGATGCCGCCTAATTTCAGCTCGTATATATATTCGGAGGAGTTGAAAGGGACAGCTGCCTCCTTGATTAACATAGGACTTAATGACTTATCTGCATATATATCCATCATGCTGTACCTGAATGAATACCGTATTTGTTACGGAAGTCTATTTTAATATGGGATATGGCTTTACTTTCTTTGCCAGATTGTATAAAATGTATATCATTATCTGTTAAGGTATTATATAAACCCTTGGGCTTAAGTAAACTCAGTTGTATTACTCCGATATATATGGAGCCTTTGTGTATAATGGACATATAAATCACCTCTCATTTAAGGTTAGTATGCTGCGTTTTTAAGAAAAATATAAAACATTATGTAGTGGATATATAATAAATCTGAAGCTGAAGAAAAAACTAGTATTAACCTCTAAAGTATGCATGCTTTTTATATAATGTTAAAAAACCCGGCAAAATAATAATCCGTTTTAAGATTTTACATATAATATCAGTACAGTGAAGAAGAGAGAAGAACTGTGCAAGGAACCACAGGAGTATATACGACGGCTAATGGTATTTAGTATACCTTTTAACAGAATAGAAAATTAATTTATCAAGGAGGATTATGTATGGTGGATTTGGAGTTCAATTTGCGGGATATAAATGTACTTTCCATTATAATCCGTCTTAGTATGGCAGCCATATGCGGCGGTCTCATCGGATATGACAGGGGCAGGAAACGGCGGCCGGCCGGCTTTCGAACCCACATACTGGTGTGCATTGGTTCGGCACTGGTGATGATAACTAATCAATATATCATTGATATTATGCATTATAGCGCGGATCCTACCAGGCTTGGCGCACAGGTTATCAGCGGCATCGGTTTTCTTGGAGCAGGAACTATTTTAATTACCGGAAAGCAGCAGGTGAAGGGGCTTACAACTGCGGCAGGATTGTGGGCCTCCGCCTGTATGGGCCTTGCCATTGGTATCGGGTTTTATGAAGGTGCGCTGATCGGCTGTATTTTTATATTAGGGAGCATAACTCTATTACACCGCTTTGACGCATATGTGATGTCCAAGACAAAGCTGGTAGAGCTGTATGTGGAATTAGTTTCGGTGAAGGGTATCAGCAAATTTTTTGATTTTGTCCGGAATAATAATATGGAAATAACCAATGTGGAAATAATGAAGTCAAGGGCGGCGGATGATATGGTGGGCTTATTTGTAACCATTAAACAAAAGGAAAGGCACGACCATATGAAGGTTCTTACCTTACTTGGCACACTGGAAGAGGTCGTTATAGTCGAAGAAATTTAGCATAACAGTAATCATCTGCCCGTATGGGAGAGAGGAGACAAATGAAAGAATTGCTCAGGCTGTTTATTGCAATTAATTTTCCGGAGGACATAAAGACACGTTTAGCTGATTTGACACTGGAACTTAAGCAGAATACAGTAAAAGGACATTTTACCAGGAGAGATAATTTTCATCTGACCCTGGCGTTTATCGGTGAAACAAAATATAAGGAACAGGTAATACAGGTCATAGACAATGCAGTGAAAAATACCGGGGTTAACCCTTTTTTCCTGAATATAGGCGGTTTCGGAAGATTTAAAGGCAGGGATGGTGATATCTTCTGGGTCGGGGTTGAGAACAATCCGGTTTTAACCGCTCTTAATCAAGCACTGACCAGGGAATTGAAGAAAAATGAATTTAAAGTAGATGATAAGGAATTTAAACCTCATCTTACTTTAGGAAGAGAAATCCGTCTAAAACCCGGCTTTACGGCACAAGAGTTTGAAACCTATATTCCTGCTCTGACCCTGCATACTAAGAATATCAGCCTGATGAAATCCGAGCGGATCGAAGGCCGGCTGGTTTATACGGAAATATATCATAAGGAATTACAATCTAAATTATGAATTACAATCTATATTATGAATTATGATCTATATTATGAATTATGGCCTATATTATGAATTAGAGGGGTAAAGGTTAATAAAAAAGATCAGGCTGCTTCTCTCGTGACAAGCAGCCTGATTTTTTTTCACTAAAACTAAATACTTTGAGACACAAAAATCTATTTGTATATTCTTAATGTTTCTATTCCTGCAGGATTTTATTGTAACTGAAATCCAAAAGACGATGATAATACCCACCCATCTGGTCAAAGGTAAAGCAGTATTTGAATTTATCAAAGGAACTGTCTTTGAAATAAATAACATATTGGAATTCTGAATTATTTATTTCTTCACAAATATAATCTTTGGAATACTGTCCGAAAATCTGAAGGATATCCTTAAGGGTAAAGGAATGGGTCTTTACAGTTTCGATCAATTCTTTTAAAAAGCGGTTACCGGCATTATTGGTGTAAATAAAAGCAATTCCTTCTTCTGCAACAGTGAACTTAAAACGTTTTCGTTCCAGTAAAATTGCTATATCAGATAAGCGGCCTTTCACAAAATATTTAAATTCCTGCAGATATTTAAGGCATTCTTCTTCTGTGTCAAAGGATACTCCCAATAGATAGCTTAATAAATCCAGATCGTAATAAATGCTGAAACTGTCATTATTCTCGAAACCCAGTTTTAATAAGCCTTCATATATGGTAGTCTGTATATTTTCCTCCAGGTTAATAAAGCCGTTCATGTCAGCCATAAGCTTGCTCCTGTTCTGTATTAATTTTCGTAATTCAAGCATTACCATTTTAATACAGAATGATTTATCTGTCAAATTAAACCCTACCACATCTGCCTGTTAATTAGCACAAGCCTGATTTCATGGGGTTTCAGACTGGCATAATAATTCAGACTGTTATTTGTGACCTCCATAGAGATTTTATTTAACTTAGGCATGGAATGGCCTTTTAAGAGATCGATTTCTTCTTCGGTATTAAGCGGGAGGCCACCCATTCTCACCCATTCATCAAAAGCGCTTCCGTATTCCCGGTTAACAATCTGCTCCGTCAGAATATATTTTCCGTTTTCAATCTGGGACAGAATAAAATCAAACTCCAATGATTTTGTATCAATAACAGCGTTATATCTCTCGAGAAAAGTAACATTGAACAAAACACCTTGGGCATATAAAGGCGATACATGGGAGTAATTATAAAAGATAACGGCATAATCTCCCTTCTGGTTCGACGTGACAAAATAACCGGGGCCTTTCTCCAGTAAGGTATCCATTAATTTGTTTAGAAAGGTAAAAGCATAATAAGCCGGTTTTTTAATACCGTTGTAAGTAAAAAGGCCTAATTCTCCGTGAAATTCCTCGTTGGAAAAAGGCAATTCTTCAATGGTATCCGACAGGCACCAGTTTCCAAAACTATCGGCTCCGTCGTAATTCTCCAGAATATTTTTAACGATGTATGCCGAGCGGTAACAGGTATCGTTAAGCCAATCCCGGTGGGAGGAAGTTGATGCCCACTCGGTTATATAGATAGGAAGTTTCGGATATCTGGCTATATTCTTTTTAAAGTTTTCCAGTGTATGTGTTATGTAGTCAGGGTCGTCGGATAAAATAACACGGTCATTCTCACCGTTGTCCATAGAAGATTCCCCTAAGGTGGCAAGATCTTTGGTCGTTGATGTTTTAACCGGATAACAGTGGATATTGTAAAAGTCGGGATAGCAGTTATTTAATCTGCAAAAATCAAGGAAATCATAATATTCTTTGCTGGAGAAATTAAGGGAGCCGTAAGAAGGTGTGCCAAAACGCAGAAGCGGATCACATTCTTTTACGCAGTTTCTGGTAATTCGATACAGCTCATAAGCAATTTCATCGTTTTCAAAGGCAAAAGCATAGGACTTAAACGGAACATTCCAAAAGGAAAAGAGCCATGACCTGACTTCTCCGAAACCGTACCGTTTTAAAAAGTGTTTCGTAAGTTCCGTTATAATATAAGACCATTTTTCGTAATTTTTTGGTTCACTTAAAATTACCGGATTGTAAAAAATAGTGGAATCCGGATCTTTAGCCAGTAACTTTGGCATAAAAGAAAGCTGGATCAAAGGTTTTAATCCGATGGAGAGCAAAAAGTCCAGGACTTCATCAATATAATTATAAGCCAGATAAGGCCGGCCGTATTTATCTTCATTATAGAGCATCATGGTATCATCCAGGATGCCGTGAAATTTTATATATTTAAAACCCACTTCTTTTTGAAGCGTTATAAGTTCTGTCTGTATACGTTTAAGCAGTATTTCCTTAGCCCGGCCCACACCGGTAAAAACTTTGAAGGAATGATGCAGCTGTGACTGGGGTTTCTCTGCATGGACCTCCAGCAAATTAAGCTGGGATGCAGGATCTTCATTTTTCGGCTTATGAACAGGAACAGTTTCAAGATATTCCCCCAGTTTATTGAGGAAATGATGCTGTTCTATTAATAGGTAGTCATTGGACTTCTGAGCCTTTACCATATCAAGGGTGGTTTCTTTTTTATGTTCCTTCTGGTATTGTTTCGGAAGCATTCCATATTCTTTCTTAAAACAGCTTACAAAATACCTGCTGTTGGCAAATCCATTGTTGGCGGCAATCTGTTCTATGGTAAGACTTGTGTTTAACAGATCATTAACCGCATGATTCATGCGGATGCCGGTTAAAAAATTAAAAAAACTAATGCCCATGTTTTTTTCGAAAAAATGTGATAAATAGGAAGCGGAGAGATATTCCCGTTCCGCTACGGAATTGAGTGTAATATTTTCGGTGTAATTGTCATTTAAATATTCTATGATACCTTTCAGCCTTTTTAAATTCTTGGACTTTTTACCGGCCAGTTTCGTATCGGTGGTTTTAAAGTTCTTTACCAGTTCGTGCAGTAAGTGGTAAGAATGCGATATACAGAGTAAATCATCA
>JAEZSL010000361.1 GCA_023443925.1 Bacillota bacterium
GGTTTCCGATTGGTAGCATCGGACAACGGCGTAGTCATTGCAGCCAGCCCCATAGCTAAATTTAAGACATCAGCCCAGATGATTATGTCTATATTATTAATTGTTAATTTTAACCTGCCGGTTTTTAACCTGCTGGAACAGGTATTTATCTATTTATCCCTGATTTTAACCGTCCTGTCTCTCATTGATTATCTGTATAAAAACAGAAAGGTGTTATCGGAAGGCAGTAAATAAGGAGGCATAATATGATAGCGGAATTCATTAGTGTTGGTACGGAAATTTTACTTGGCAACATTGTTAATACCAATGCAAATTACTTATCGGTAAAATGTGCGGAACTTGGTATTACGAATTATTTTCAGGTATCGGTAGGAGATAATGAGGAACGTTTGACCCAAACCCTGGTTCAGGCTTTGTCTCGCTCGGATATTGTTATTTTAACCGGAGGCCTGGGACCAACCATGGACGATCTGACGAAAGAAGTAACTGCCAGGGTACTGCAAAAAGAACTGGTGGAGGATGCCCACACAAAGGAAAGAATTATGTCTTTTTTCAAAGGCAGAAATTTAATGGACATTACGGAAAATAACTGGAAGCAGGCATTGATTATTAAAGGCTGTACAGTAATCGATAACCAGAACGGTACGGCACCCGGACTAATCGTAAATACCGAAGAGGAAAACAAAGCAGGACAGAATCCCTATCCCGGTAAGGTAATTATTCTGCTGCCGGGACCGCCGGGAGAATTAATACCTATGTTTGAAAATGAGGTTGCTCCCTATTTAAGAAAACAAAAGCCTGGAATATTTTATTCTGAAATGGTAAAGGTTTGCGGAATCGGTGAAAGCAAAGCGGAAACTATGGTTCAGGATCTCATTGCTGCGCAGACCAATCCAACGCTGGCTACCTATGCGAAGAACGGAGAAGTACATTTACGGGTTACGGCCGCGGCTGATAACGAAGAAAGCGGAAAACTCCTTGTAAAACCTATGGTGGACGAATTGAAAAGGCGGTTTGCCACTAACATTTATACCACCAGCGAGAGTGAAAACCTGGAGGATGTGGTGGTAGCCTTACTGATCAAACATAATATTATGCTTGCAACGGCTGAATCCTGCACCGGGGGGCTGATTGCCGGAAGGATTGTAAATGTACCCGGTGCATCCGCTGTTCTGGGTGAAGGATTTATTACGTATTCCAACGAGGCGAAACAGAAGTATTTAAACGTGAATAAAGAGACACTTAAGGACTACGGAGCCGTCAGTAAAGAAACTGCCGCAGAAATGGCAGAAGGTGCCGCAAAAACTGCCGGAAGCAGTGCTTCCCTGGCAGTAACTGGAATTGCCGGACCGGATGGTGGAACGGAAGAAAAACCAGTAGGACTTGTATATATTGCCTGTACTTTAAATGGCAGACTTTCCGTAAAAGAATGCAGATTTAAGGGTAACCGTCAAAAAATCAGAGATTATACCGTTATTTATGCATTGGATCTATTAAGAAATGCAATAATAGAAGAGTATGGAAATTAGAACCGTTATAGAGTTATCATAAATTCATAATAAATCATTTTAATTTTGGCCGCTGTCATTAGCTGATAGTATCAAGATCAAAAGGTCTTGAAATTACCTGTATTTTAACATAAAAATGACATAGTTAAAGCTTATTATTATTTTAAATGCAGATGTTATAATTTGCATAAATATGAAATAATTAAATCAAAAGCTTTAAAAAGACGCTAATGTTATCGGTATTCAAAGTCAGGAGTGATTGTTATGAATAATAAAAACATAAAACGGATTTGTCGCGTTGCTTCTATTTCCATGCTAACGGCAGTGCTTATGGCAACGAACGGCTGTAGTTCAAGACCAGAGAAGCAGATCTTAGATAATACAAGTATTGATAGTAATCAGACAGTACAGATTGAGACCACTGAAAAGAATATACAAACAGAAGATAATTCAATTGAGTATTTTGCCGGCCAGACTACGGAGAGCAATCCGGAAACTAAAGATACGGATGGTCCAACCATTATGCCGGCTGCATCCAGAGAAATCTCCATCTATACCATTAATCAGGACACCCTGGGAGTTGAATCGGTGATAGCATTAGTTCCCGCTGATAGTGAAAATACACCTCAGTTAATTATTGACCAGGTTATAGATTCCCTTGCTGATAATCTCGTTCAGATTGGGGTGGATGAAGTTACCACACAAAAAGATACTGTTATTGTAAGCTTTAAATCGGACCAGCCTCCTCTGACGAACGTAGGAAGTGCGCTGGAGAAAACAATACTGGATGCCATTGCCCAAAGCCTTGTAGATAATTTAAAAGATTATCCGAAGGTAATATTCAGGGTCGAAGGTAAACCTTATTCATCCGGCCATTATTCCTTTGGACTGGATCAGATCTATCTGGATAACAGTAAGACAAAATAAAACATACAAATACATGCCCGGGAGGTAAAGGCGTGAATCAAGACAACAACCGGATTCTTGTAATAGGCGGAGGTGCCGCCGGAATGATGGCGGCTATATACGCAGCCCGAAGAGGTTATCCGGTAATATTGCTGGAAAAAAACGAAAAATTAGGTAAAAAGCTATATATTACAGGCAAAGGACGCTGTAACCTGACCAATGCCTGTGATATGGATGGATTGTTTGCGAATGTTGTTACCAATCCCAAGTTTATGTACGGTGCTTTTTATACGTATAATAATTTTAATACAATTGATTTTTTTGAAGAAATTGGATTAAAGACAAAAATAGAAAGAGGAAACCGTGTATTTCCCGAATCTGATAAATCCTCGGAGGTGCTGGCGGTTCTGTTAAAGGAGTTAAAGCGCCTTGGGGTAGATATCAGATACGACAGTGAAGCGGCAGAGCTTCTTGCTGATAATAATGTTTTCACCGGTGTCAGGCTAAAAGGCAGCAATGAAGTATTACACGGGGAAAAAGTTATTGTTGCAACCGGAGGTTTGTCTTATCCTTCTACCGGATCAACCGGTGACGGTTACCGGTTTGCAAAAAGCCTGGGTCATACCGTAACGAAGCTGCACCCTTCCCTGGTTCCCATGAATGTGGAGGAAATGGATACCATCAAAGAACTGCAGGGATTATCTCTGAAAAACATTCATATCAGAATAACGTCCGGTAAGAAAGAAGTTTATTCCGATTTTGGGGAACTGCTTTTTACTCATTTTGGTGTAAGCGGCCCGGTTATATTAAGTGCCAGCAGTTATTGCATTCCTTACATGGAGAATCGAGACTTAATACTCTCCATAGACTTAAAGCCCGCTTTGTCTAAGGAACAGCTGGATGCCAGAATTTTAAGAGATTTTGATGAATTTAGCAATAAACAATATAAGAATGCGTTAGATCAGCTATTGCCACGTAAGCTAATACAAGTTATAATAGCATTAAGTAACATTGACCCGGAAAAAAAGGTTAACCTGATAACAAGGGAAGAAAGGGGACGCCTGGTAGAGTTGTTAAAGGACTTTAAATTCCATATCACCAGGTTAAGGGATTATAACGAGGCTGTCATAACCAAAGGCGGAATTCAGGTAAAAGAGATTAATCCCTCTACAATGGAATCAAAATTAGTCTCCAATGTATTTTTTGCCGGTGAAGTACTGGATGTAGATGCGTTAACAGGTGGCTTCAATCTACAGATCGCCTGGTCAACTGCCTTTTTGGCAGGTAATGCCGTTTAACGGAGACAGGTTTACGGTCTTATTTACGGAAGGCAGGTATTTAGTTAATCATCTACAATTTATATAAATTATGTGTTATGCAGGTAAAACATAAAAAGTAGTCATAAGTACCTGTTATAACAGGAGGTTCTTTATGAAAAATTATAATATTGCAATCGACGGACCGGCTGGTGCAGGTAAAAGTACGATAGCAAAGAGTGTTGCCAAAAAACTGGGATTCATTTATGTAGATACCGGTGCAATGTACCGGGCAATCGGGTTATACATGCTGCAAAGAGGTATCAGCCTTGAGGAAGAAGACAATATTTCCGAAGCCTGTAAACAGGTTGAAGTAACAATTGAATACATAAACGGCGAACAACAGGTGATATTAAATGGTGAAAATGTAACCGGTTTAATTCGGACAGAGGAAGCCGGAAATATGGCCTCGGCAGTTGCCAGGTTTGGTGCGGTACGTCAAAAGATGGTGGAATTGCAGAAAAAACTGGCGGGTTCCTCCAATGTTATAATGGATGGAAGGGATATTGGTACGGTTGTATTGCCTGGTGCCGATCTGAAAATCTACCTGACTGCCAGCACAAAAGTAAGGGCTTTAAGAAGATGGAAAGAGCTGAAGGATAAGGGGATTGACAATGATATAACGGATATTGAAGAAGATATCAGAAAACGTGATTTTCAGGATATGAACCGGGAAATTTCACCTCTTAAACAAGCAGATGATGCCGTCCTTTTAGACTCATCCGATTTGACAATAGAAGAAGTTATTGATAAAATAATTTCGTTATTTTATGAAAAGCAAAAATAGCAATAAGAGTGAAAGAGAATATAAAAATGAAAGGCAGCCACGACAGAATTCTTTCACCTTTTTATTCTGTGGCAAATATCCCGGGCTTTCCTGGGATATGCAGTTGGTGTAAAATATGAATACTACACTTGCAAAAACCGCAGGCTTCTGTTTTGGGGTCAAACGTGCGGTAGATATGGTTTATGAAGAAATAGAAAAAGGCGGCAAGGTTTATACTTACGGACCTATCATCCATAATGATGAAGTAGTTGGTGATTTAGCTTCAAAAGGTGTTGGAGTGATTCATACAATTGAAGAATTAAAAACCATTGCAGAGGGTACAATAATTATACGTTCCCATGGAGTATCCAGGGAAGTCTATGATATCATAAAAGCACAGGGATTAAGAATTATTGACGCTACCTGTCCTTACGTTATTAAAATTCATAAAATCGTTAAGGAGCAAAGCGAATCAGGGCGTCACATCATTATAATAGGTAATGATAAACATCCCGAGGTAGAGGGTATCAAAGGCTGGTGCGTGAATAATTATACAATCATTGAAAATGCTGCTGAGGCAGAAAACTTGGATTTATCTGTGAATGAAAAGATATGTATTGTATCTCAAACGACATTTAATTACAAGAATTTTCAAGATTTAGTTGAAATTATATCAAAAAAGGGTTATGATATAATTGTTTTAAATACGATATGTAATGCTACCGAAGAGCG
>JAEZSL010000076.1 GCA_023443925.1 Bacillota bacterium
AACCGCAGTCAAATGCGAAAAAAAAGACCTGAGGTTAACTCAGGTCCAATATGCGTATTGTCCCATAATCCCCCTTCTTTCCCAACCGAGATAGCACAACTCAATAAACTGGGAAGTTCATTGAGACAGTCCTGCAGTTATTAACTGCAGACCCAGCAGATATACCTGAGTTTATATCCACTTCGGCGGTATTTCCTTCTCCATAGCATCTTTGCTTCTCAAACTCCACTAAAGACTGTTAAACACCGCGCCTCTACCTCACCGTTAAAGTGAGGCCGTTATTAAATTTATGTTATATATCTTACAACATCAGCTTCTATATGTCAATCTGGCATTTTATTTTTCTCTGTTCACACCGTAATATTTTACATTATTATACATTAACTATCAATTTCAATACCTTTTTTAGTATAAGGAAACATTTTTAATCGAATGAAAATTTTCTTTGAAATAACA
Source organism: Bacillota bacterium (assembly GCA_023443925.1). The sequence continues at coordinate 457 of JAEZSL010000076.1, forward strand.
GTAAAATCAGGAACCATCCCATGAATTCAACATAATATAAAATTAGTTTAAATTAAATAAATTAATTGGAATTAATTTTTAGGAGGTTTTATTATGCTAAAATTAGACACCATTTCTATAGGAAAGCATGTTTCGGTTGAAGAATTATCAGCTACAGAATTGTTAAGGGAAAGAATGCTTGCCCTTGGTCTTACAAAAGGTGCGCGGGTCGAAGTAGTCCGGAAAGGTCCTTCCGGCGATCCGACCGTATATAACATCCGAGGTGCTATGATTGCCTTACGCAAAGAAGAAGCATCCTTAATCACGGTGATTGATAGTTTATAATATTAATTAAAATCCATACAAATAAATAGGAGGTAAGTAATGGGTTTATCATTTCAATCAGTACAATCCAGTTCCCTGACAGATCTTTTTCACATAACTAAAACGGAAAAACAGCAGGTCATCGCCTTGGCAGGCAATCCCAATACCGGTAAAAGCACAGTGTTTAACGCATTAACCGGACTTCACCAGCATACCGGCAACTGGCCCGGCAAAACAGTAGTAAATGCCAGGGGGGAATACCGGCATAATAACTGTGAGAATATTCTGGTGGATCTGCCGGGAACCTATTCTCTGTTTGCATCCTCTGCTGAGGAAGAAGTAGCCAGGGATTTCCTGTGTTTTGGCAATTCCGACGCCGTTATTGTAGTCTGCGATGCTACCTGTCTGGAACGAAATTTAAATCTTGTATTTCAAGTCATGGAACTTACGGATCGTGTTATATTATGTATAAACCTGATTGATGAAGCGAAGAAAAAAAATATCCTTATTGACGGTAAGGGTATTGAAGAGGAGTTAGGTATTCCGGTGGTTCTTTGTGCTGCCCGTAACGGAACCGGAATGAAGGAGTTAAAAGAAACGGTATATAAAGTCACTGCCGGAGAAATCACACCCGCACCAAAGCAGGTGTTATATGATAATGAACTTGAAACTATAATCAGTACTATCGTACCTCTGCTTGCAGATCACATTTCGGGTATTAACCCAAGATGGCTTGCCTTAAGGCTTATTGACGGAGATACCAGTCTTACGGAATCCATCTTCAGCTACCTGGCAGCTCCTGCAAAAGAAGAAGTTCAGTTACAGCTTGCAGCTGCTAAGACCAGTTCCGAAAAAAAGCAAATCCGGGATGAAATTACAAAGGAACTCTATAAAAAGGCGGAAATAATTACTTCAAAGTACGTAAAAACCGATTCCGCTAAGATTAACCGGGATAGGCTAATTGACAATTTTATTACTTCAAGGATATTTGGATTCCCCCTTATGCTCCTTGTGCTGGCACTTATATTCTGGATCACCATATTTGGTGCCAACATCCCCTCCTCCATGATTGCTGACGGACTCTTTTATGTGGAGGATAAATTAACCCTGTTTTTCGAATATATAAATGCACCAGACTGGCTTCATGGTATCTTAATTCTCGGACTGTTCCGGACGATGTCCTGGGTTATTTCGGTTATGCTGCCTCCTATGGCGATATTCTTTCCCCTGTTTACCCTGCTGGAGGATTTAGGGTATCTGCCCAGAGTTGCCTTTAACATGGATCATTTGTTCAAAAAAGCTTGTGCACACGGTAAACAATGTCTGTGTATGGCCATGGGATTCGGCTGCAATGCCGCAGGTATTATATCCTGCCGGATTATCGAATCACCACGGGAGCGTCTTATTGCTATTCTGACCAATAATCTTGTGCCCTGTAATGGCAGATTCCCGACCTTAATAGCGATTTCCTCCATATTCATGGCTGTGGGAACCGGCTTTACCTTTGGCATCGTGCCGGCTTTATGTGTAACCGGTATTGTTATTCTGGGAATCCTGATCACTCTTTTGGTATCTTACGGACTGTCCAAGACTTTACTAAAAGGGGTTCCCTACACCTTTACCCTTGAACTGCCACCTTACCGGGTTCCTCAGATAGGCCGGGTTCTTTATACTTCCATTATCGACAGAACCCTGTTTGTCCTCTGGAGAGCTGTGATAGTAGCCGCTCCGGCAGGTATCGTGATATGGATCCTGGCCAATATATACATCGGCAATTTAAGCATTATCGGTCACGCCGCTGCCTTTCTGGACCCGTTTGGCAGGCTGCTGGGACTGGATGGCTATATCCTCTTAGCTTTTATACTTGGACTTCCGGCGAATGAGATCGTACTGCCTATTCTGATAATGTGTTACATGTCTACCGGCGCCATGGTTGAATATGACAGCCTGGAAGCCTTAAAGGTAATCCTTTTGGACAATGGCTGGACTTACCTGACCGCTCTGAATGTCATGCTGTTTTCCCTGCTGCACTGGCCCTGCGCCACAACCTTACTGACCATCAGGAAAGAGACAGGAAGTCTGAAATGGACCCTTCTGGCAGCTCTGATTCCCTCCGGTATCGCTGTTATCATCTGCCTGGCAACCTCTGCCCTGTTCCATCTCTTCGGATGGGCTTAACAGCAGGGTATCGTCTTATATTCAGTAACTTTATAAAACCCACCCTTGCATCACTGACTTTTTGCCTGAAGCAAAAATACTAAAGTGGTGCATTGGCGGGGTTTGTAAAGAACGGAATATCTTCTCCTGACTGGTTTTGCTTACTCCGATACATTAAAAAATGCTCCATAACCTCAGGATTTTCCTCAAAAAAACCAATCATATCATGGATACCGGATAAAATTTCATGACTCATGGTATGTTCCATTTTTTCCGTGCTTTCCAATAATCCGTCCTTTATATCCAACAGTCCTAAAAAACGCTCAATCAAATTATGGCGGTCCAGCAATGCTTTTCCGATTGTGGCCCCGTCGGGTTCCAGCATGACAACTCCATACTTTTCATATTTCAGCAGATGAACATCGGCAAGTTTCTGTATCATTTTGGTAACAGAGGGAGGCTGTACATTCAGTGCTGAAGCCAGATCGTTAACCCTGGTAAATCCATTTTCTTCTGATAATCTATATATCATTTCCATATAATCTTCTGCTGATGCAGATAATAACTCCTGGTCCTTTCTCATATATTCACGAAAGGTGAAAAATTCATGTTCCTGCATATTATTTCCAATCGATGCCAGATCTTATTTTATTATATGATGACTCCGTGTTAAATATTGTAAGGAATAAAATTTACTTTGGAAGGAGCTTCAGTTTTGTTTCCGCCGACTCCTGTCCGTTTACTAACAGCACAATTCTATGAATCCCGGGATAATGCCGCCTTGTGGACAGATCAGCAAAGCTGCAAGTTTTTTCCCCCTTTAAAACAGTTCCTCCCCCAATCCTTCTATCCGATAACAAGAATATTTTACGGGATATAGTTCCGTTAGCTTTCACAAAATCAATGCCGTATTCAATTCTTAGGTGCAAAGGTTCTCCTTCTTTTAAGGCTAACTCATAATTTAACTCACAGGTTTCTCCGATTTTAATATCGGAAGGCGCCACGGTAATGGACACACGATCTATAAGTTCATTCGTATTATCGGCATAGCCGAATAAAGCCAGCGCTTCGTCATTTCCTTTTCGGATTAAGGTTCTTAGGCCCTGTCTTATTATCCAGTCTGTTAACGAGTTTTCACCAATCCAGCGGCGGGCGGTCTCCAGTACGGCTTCCGGATTATCTTTGGCAATGTCATTGAGGTTATTCGCAACACTTTTACGTACATAAAGTGAAGGATCCTTCTTTAATTGTTCCAGTACTAAAAGCACCGGGCCAGGATCCTTTTTAAATATGGGCAGACTGATTCCCCAGGGCAGCCGTGGACGGCAGCCTTCGCTGGCCAATCTCCTGACGTGGGCATTTTCATGCTTCGACCAGATTGCCATCTGCTTCATACCCCTCTGAGGATCTTTTAAGAGAAAAGGCCTGATCCCAAATTCTGCGGAGGAATTCTGTGTAAATCTCTCCAATGCTGCCATGGATAATTCCCAGTGTTCCGGAGCCTGTCCAAACACCTCTACAAAATCCGGAAATATCAGATACGGAAAACCGGAACAATGCTCCTCAATTTCGTATAATACCTTTAATGCGTCTTCATAATCAGAGGGAAGATATTTTCCCATTATTGTACTGATATGCCTCATTCGTTCTTTTAATTTTCTATCTTCATAAGCCTCATCCATTACTTCTTCCACAAATTTTTTTGTGGGAAAATCATGATAAGCTGAATTTAATTGATTCCCAAATTGGTTTAAAAATTCTTGATTA
>JAEZSL010000365.1 GCA_023443925.1 Bacillota bacterium
TGTTTAGTGAAGAGGAATAGGTAACTGCATCCATAATCCCAACCTTTTGGTTCACGACAGACCAGATATTACTGTTCGGAAACGCCTTGCTGATTACATCCTGCTTTTCCGTTATATTCTTACCTAAATCGATGAAATCTTTCGAGATGATGATGGAATTCTTCTCATTGTATACATAAAGCTGTATCTCCTTATCCCCGGTATTCCGTTTCATGACGTCTTTATACAGCATACCCATATCAATATTGATACTTAAAACATATCTTTCATTGGTATAATCGGGCTTTAGCGGTACGATGAGGGAATACACTAATACCTCTCCTTTAATTAAATGGGGAGAAACTGTGGTCAAATATTTGGAGGTAACCGCTTCTGCTACCTCCTGATCAAAGAATTTTTCTATCGTAAAACAATTTCCCCTCTTGGAATCAAAAAAGATTCCCTCTTCCTCCGAATATAAATAGACGGAATGTATGTATTGATTTCCCATTACCATTTGTTTTAATTCACTATATAAGTCAATATAATTGGCAACTTTTAAGTTTCGTTCCCGGACTAAATCCCCGAATTCACTATCATAAATTGCAAGCTTACTCACCTGCTCCGAGATCTGCTGTATGATTAATTCAAAGGAGGAGCTGATCTGCCCGGCCAGATTTTTATTGGTCTGCTCCATCTGCTTTATATAAACCCTTCGCATGGTACTGTTAAACAGGATAATCCCCGATATCAATATAACCAGTAAAATCCCCGTAATTAAAATGATAAAATACTTCCGTATTCTCTTTTCCATAAACCTCTCCTCCCGTAACGCTTAAGAAAGAGTCTGGCTTGCCAGACTCTGGTGCTGACGCGCTGTCACGTTAGTGACATTCTTCCTTAAGTGCGTCATGTGCATCCCCCCCGAAGGGTTTTTATCTCATAGAACGAATTTTCCGATGAGATAAAAAGAGTCTGGCAAGCCAGACTCTGGCGCTTACGCGCTGTCATGTTAGTGACCTTCTTCCTTAATTGCGTCTATGCATCCCCGGAGAATTTTTATCTCATAGGACGCAATTTACTATGAGATAAAAAAGTCTGGCTAACCAGACTCCAGTTACGATACACTGTCTCTTCCGTGCCAATCTACTTTCGTGCTTTCTTAAAATCCTGCCTGGCTGAGCTTTTTATTACAAAGGGATTCAGTGGGAATCATCTGTGCATTAAAAATACCGGACTTTTCCGGTAAATGATCTATATTTAGTATAAAAGCGTGTACTGTATTATTCAATAACATTAAAAAAAACCATAACAATTTTGCATAACAAATAAATTTTATATGATAAATATTTCATTTTTATGTCACCGCAGGCAATACCTTGAGATTATGTTATTTGCAGGCATTATTTCTATTTACTTGGCTATTTCACTACCCTATAATGATGACAAAATTGTAATTCAGAAAGGATGACAAATAGGTATGTTTAAAAAAACTGCAGACTCTGTTTCTATCATGAGTCAAAATTCCATACCCCCGAAAAACCGGAGTATATGGAATTATATTTTAAGGAAACGATATCTTTATCTTATGTTAATACCGGCTATCATTTATTTTATAATATTTAATTATGCACCAATGTATGGAATCCTCATTGCGTTTAAGGATTTTAGTTTTAAAAAGGGAATTTGGGGCAGTGATTGGATTGGGTTAGAGAACTTCAGATATATGTTTCAATTAGATAATTTTTATACGGTATTTAAGAATTCCATTCTGCTGAGTTTATTAAGGATTTTATTTACCTTTCCCATACCGATACTATTGGCTTTGCTGCTTAACGATATTAAAAGTTCAAAATACCAGAAAGTAATACAGACGCTGTTCTACCTTCCACATTTTGTTTCCTGGGTGGTTATCGGCGGTATTCTAATTAACTTCTTATCGCCTGTTAGCGGTATTATTAATATTCTAATACAATCCCTAGGCGGTGAGCCGATTTTCTTCCTGGCGGAGAACAAATATTTCAACCCCATTGTTATACTTACGAGTATATGGAAAGACTCCGGCTGGGGCACCATTATTTATCTAGCAGCAATTACCGGAATTTCCAGTGATTTATATGAAGCAGCGAAAATTGACGGGGCCAATAAACTAAAATGCCTGCGATATATTACATTGCCCAGTATTAAATCTACCGTAGTAATTATGCTGATTTTAAGGCTGGGAAGTATTATGAATAATGGATTTGAACAAATCTTTATTCTTCAGAATTCAAAAAATCTTGGCGTATCCGAAGTATTTGAAACCTATACCTACCGGCTTGGACTCCTTGGCGGAAGATATTCCTTTGCAACAACAGTAGGTTTGTTTACCTCCGTTATCGGCATCGTCTTCCTGTTAGCAAGTAACAAAATTGCTAACAAAATGGGAGAAGAAGGAATCTGGTAATGAGAGTTCGTGTATTTGACATATCGAAAAAGAAAAGGAAGGCTTTTTATGAAAAAAGAAACGATACATATTAAAACGAAACGTAATTTTGCAGTCCGGTTAAAAAACATGTCTCCCATAGATATTATATATCAGATCTTTGTTTATGTTTCGGTAACCGCTTTCGCCTTGATCTGTTTGTATCCCTTATTATATGTATTTGCCATTTCCGTTACTCCCTATGCGGAATATCTGGAAAACCCACTTAGATTAATTCCGAGTAAACTCGATTTATCAGCCTATAATAAATTGCTGCATTTACCGTTAATCTATTCCGGATACCGGGTAACCTTATTCATTACGGTAGCCGGAACCTTTTTAAATATTATATTGCTGTGTTTAACAGCGTATCCCCTGACTAAAAAAGATTTAAAGGGCAGAAATGTTATCTTGGCCCTGATTACTTTTACTATGTTTTTTAACGGCGGTCTAATACCTAATTTTTATATAATCCGCAGTCTTCACTTATATGATACCATATGGGCTTTGGTACTGCCCGGATGTCTTGGAGCCTACAATCTGATCTTAATGAAGAACTTCATATCCGGTATCCCGGCCAGTCTGGAAGAGTCCGCTTATATAGACGGGGCAAACGAGTTTCAGGTGTTATGGAGAATTATTGTTCCCCTGTCCAAACCTGCCATTGCTACCTTTGTCATATTCCACGTAGTAAGCCAGTGGAACTCCTACTTTAATGCAATCATATATACCTCAAAGCGAAGCTTATGGCCCTTAATGCTGGTTTTACGTGAAATGGTAGTGGATGACGGTATGGCACTGGCCAACCAGTCCACCGCTGCGGATTCCTTAACCAATCCGTATACCTTAAAAATGGCTACCATCATTGTCTGTGTACTGCCTATCTTATGTATTTATCCTTTTATGCAGCGTTACTTTACCAAAGGATTATTGGTGGGTTCCGTAAAAGGATGATGTAGATTGGATTCCGAGCCGAACACTGCTTATTGCAAAGGTGAGGCAAAATCCAGCTGTCAGGCAGTGACTGCCGTCAGCTGTTGATTTATCGGGGTTTCGGGTTCTGATTGCTCTGATTCAAAGCAGCTACCTATACGAGTATAGAAACCCTCAGATATCTTTCATGTAAATACACTTAAAAGTTAAATACATTGATACTAAAATTAATAATATATAAAACAAAGAATAAAGAAAGGATCGCCACAAAAGATTAAATTCAGGCTATACTTTTTGGCGATACGGGCAGCCGCCCGTCGGGTGAATTAAAATGAGTAAATTGCTACCGGAACTAAAGTCCAGCTCCGTAATAACACGGGTAAACGCCGGGGAACCGGTTTTAAGTGCCAAAGATATGCCTTATGAAGCAGCGTGTATCTTTAATGCAGGTGTTGTAAAATACAAAAATAAATATGTTATGGCCTTCCGCAATGATTATGATTATAACGGAAAAGGCGGTTTTCATAAATGTTTTATCGGATTAGCCTTTAGTGATGACGGAATAAAATGGGAAGTAAACAAGGAACCTTTTTTAACTGTGGCAGATATGAAAGATCCGGATGTTACAAGAGTTTATGATCCCAGGCTGACCGTAATTGACGATATGTGCTACCTTTGCTTTGCCGTAGATACCAGACATGGTGTCCGGGGCGGAATTGCCGTTACGAAAGACTTAAAAACCATCGAAGTGTTGTCCTTAACCGCTCCGGATAACCGGAATATGGTTCTCTTTCCGGAAAAAATTAACGGAAAATATGTACGCTTAGAACGTCCTTTCCCCGTCTATTCAAGAGGCGGAACCGACCGCTTTGATACCTGGATTTCCTTCTCACCGGATCTTCGTTAATGGGGCGATACAAAGCTCTTGTTCGCAGTGGAGGATGTTCCCTATGCCAATGATAAAATCGGTCCGGGAGCCCCCCCCATCAAGACCAAAGCCGGATGGCTTACTTTATTCCATTCCGTGGATATTGACAGGACAAGAGGGAAAAACGGCTGGGAAGAGAAATGGCAGAAACGGTATTGTGCAGGAATCATGCTGTTGGATCTGAATGATCCCACTAAAATAACCGGCTTGTATAAAAAGCCGTTAATTGCTCCGGAAACCCATTATGAAACCGAGGAAGGCTACCGGACGAATGTTATATTTCCGGGTGGTATGATCTTAGAAGAAAACGGCGAGGTCAAAATTTATTATGGTGCCTCCGACACAGTGGAATGCCTGGCAATTGCTAATGTCGATGATTTGATTGCCCTCTGCCTTTCCTAGAGAATTTTATAAAATACATATGTGTACTGATATCTAATCTATCTGCCGGATAAATGTTATTACTTATTTATCCGGCAGTTTTTGATTATTGAATGTTATCCGAGCTTACCAATAAATTAAAAGCTTTCCGACATAATGTGTAAGAACACGCAAAAAGACACAACATCATTTTAAATGCTGCCATTGTCATGACAACGTGTCAGCGCTTGTGTCTGACACGCCAGACTCTTTCTTATTGTATCCCTTCACTCTGTCACGGCTTAAGGCCATAGTTATGGACGAGTTAAGACCTGCTTTTCAAGTCTTGTTACCTACTCTCAACGTTAGTAAAAGCTTTTCTTTCATTGATTAAATTACAACCAAATTCATCATCCTTTAATCGCACCTATGGTCATTCCGTCTATAAAATAACTTTGAAAAAGTAAGAATATAACAAATATGGGAATTATGCCAAACATTGAGCCTGCAATCAGCATATCGTAATTATTTCCGTAGGGTGTAAGCAAGGTATTTAATCCGATGGGAAGGGTAAATTTACCAGCATTCCGAAAGACCAGCATTGGCCATAACATACTATTCCAGGAACCCATAGCACTTAAAATTGCCATTGCCGCAAAGGCAGGCTTTGTAATTGGGAACATAATTTTTATACTTATACCGTATTCCGTAGCTCCGTCTATTCTGCCGGAATCAAGTAATTCCTTTGGCATGGTGGTCAGATACTGCCGGAAGAAAAAAATAGTGGAAGCGGCACACAACCCGGGTAATATAACACCAGCTCTGGTATCAATGAGTTTTAGGGTTATCATTTCCTGATACAAAGGTAAAAGCAGTATCTCAAAGGGAACCATCATAGTTGCAATAACCAGAAGCAAAAGTAATTTTTTTAAGCGGAACTCATACATGCTAAGTCCGTATGCAACAAAATAACAAATTATCAGAGTCAGTGCAACTGTGATTAAGGTCAGTACCATACTGTTTTTAAACCAATTAAAGTACTTTACGGAATCAACATTACCACTAAATAAATACTTGTAATTTGCAAGTGTCATAGTAGAAAAATCAAGATTAATACTAAGTCCTCTTCTTATTAATTCCGTTCCCGGACGAAAGGATGCCAATAATCCCGAAAAAACCGGAAATATCACAACAACTCCTAACAGCAGAAACCAGGAGGTTGCCAGAACGGAACAGATTTTTAGTTTTACAGATGCTGCTGCTTTATGTCTGACTGTTTGCCTGGACATATTACTTTTCCTCCTTTTTAAAGGTGCCGTTAAGAATCAGCTGTACCACATTAATGGCAAGGGCAATTGCCAAAAGTACAAGTCCCACC
>JAEZSL010000186.1 GCA_023443925.1 Bacillota bacterium
TTAAGGAGGACTAATATGAGTAAAAAACCATATTACATTACAACTGCAATTGCATATACATCCGGTAAACCCCATATCGGCAACAGTTATGAAATCGTTCTGGCAGACAGCATAGCAAGATTTAAGAGACAGCAGGGCTATGAAGTGTTTTTCCAGACCGGAACAGATGAACATGGACAAAAGATTGAGATCAAGGCTTCCGATGCAGGAATTACCCCCAAGGAATTCGTAGATAAAATAGCGGGAGATATTAAAACAATCTGGGATATTATGAATACCTCATATGATAAATTCGTTCGTACCACGGATGAATATCACGAAAAGCAGGTTCAGAAGATCTTTAAGAAACTGTACGAAAAAGGGGATATTTATAAAGGACATTATGAAGGGATGTATTGTACTCCCTGTGAATCCTTTTTTACTTCTTCCCAGTTAGTGGACGGCAAGTGTCCGGACTGCGGCAGGGAAGTACAGCCGGCAAAAGAAGAGGCTTATTTTCTGAAGTTAAGTAATTATACAGAACGACTTATTGAACATATTAATACCCATCCGGAATTCATACAGCCGGAATCCAGAAAAAATGAAATGATGAATAATTTCCTGCTTCCGGGGCTCCAGGATCTGTGTGTATCCAGGACTTCCTTTAAGTGGGGAATTCCGGTGGATTTTGATGACAAACATGTAGTATATGTATGGCTGGACGCATTAAGCAACTACATTACCGGCTTAGGTTATGATGTGGACGGCAATGACGGGGAGTTATACAAGAAATTCTGGCCGGCAGATCTTCACTTAATCGGCAAGGATATCTTACGGTTCCATACGATATACTGGCCTATTATGCTTATGGCGCTGGAAGTCCCGCTGCCTAAGCAGGTATTTGGTCATCCCTGGCTTTTACAGGGAGACGGCAAGATGAGTAAATCCAAGGGTAATGTTTTATATGCGGATGAACTGGTGGATTTCTTTGGTGTGGATGCGGTGCGTTATTTTGTCCTTCATGAAATGCCTTTTGATAATGACGGTGTTATTACCTGGGAACTTATGGTGGAGAGAATGAATTCCGAACTTGCCAATACCCTGGGTAATCTGGTAAACAGGACAATTTCCATGTCAAATAAGTATTTTGACGGTATTGTTAATAATGCCGGGGTAAAGGAAGCCGTAGATGAAGAACTGATTCAGATGGCTCTTAAAACACCGGAAAAAGTTGTTGCTAAAATGGAACAGTTAAGAGTGGCAGATGCCCTTACGGAGATATTTACGTTATTTAAACGTTGTAATAAATATATAGATGAAACTATGCCTTGGGTTTTAGCCAAGGACGAAGAGAAAAAAGGCAGACTGGAAACCGTGTTATACAACCTGGTAGAAAGTATCTGTATTGGTGCAAGCCTGTTAGAATCCTTTATGCCGGAAACTTCCGCTAAAATTTTTGCCCAGTTAAATGCCAAGGGAAGAAACATCGATGAATTAGTCAGTTATGGGGTATATCCCTCCGGCAATACGGTTACCAAAACACCGGAAATCTTATTTGCACGTCTGGATTTAAAAGAAGTATTGGAGAAAGTGGAAGCGAAAAAGGCAGCAGAGACCAAAGACAGCAATACCTCGGAAACCGGCAGTGAGCCAGACGGGAAGAGTGAAGCGGTTATTGATATTCCCGTCAAAGACGAAATTACCTATGATGATTTTATGAAACTGCAATTCCAGGTAGGTGAAATCATTGCATGTGAAGAGGTTCCCAAATCCAAAAAACTTCTATGCTCCCAGGTTAAAATCGGAAGCCAGGTAAAGCAAATCGTATCTGGAATTAAAGCACATTATTCGGCAGAAGAAATGGTGGGTAAGAAAGTAATGGTTTTAGTAAACTTAAAACCCGCCAAATTAGCAGGCGTTCTATCAGAAGGTATGTTATTATGCGCTGAGGATGAGAACGGAGAATTGGCTCTGATGGTGCCTGAGAAGAAAATGCCTGCTGGGGCGGAGATCTGCTGATATATAAAGAAAAGTTAATGCAGAAATAAGTTATTCGTTCCAATTTAGAACCAATAACCTGCATGATGTACAGTATAAGGCTTCCTTTATAGGGAAGCCTTATTTTTACGTGAATAAACGGATGGAGAGATTGAAATATATTTAAACGGTAAAATCCTGGGGCGGAAGCATGCTGGTAAAGCGAACAAGTATATTGCCTTTTTTGAACTAAACTATGAGGCAGGCGAGTTGGGGGCAGCGGCATATAAAGACGGTAAAAAGGTATCAAGTACAGTACTTAAAACTGAGGGAGAACCTGCAGCCATCCAGTTGACGCCGGAACGAAAAACTCTTAAGGTTCGGTTAAATTATTAGACGCTCATGGCAATTTAGTGTATAATGCAGGAAATAATATCTATTTACGGCTTGTGGCGTTGGAACATTATTAGCGGTCGGAAGCAGTAATCCGGTTAGTGAAGAGATGTATACAGGTAACCAGCGCAGAGTTTATGAAGGTAAGGTAATGGCTGTAGTACGGACAAATGGGAAGTTGGAGAACTTATATTAACGGCAATGGCAGATGGGATACCCTCTGTAAGTGTAACAATTAATGTGGAATAAAAATTCTGTTGCTTGCTATCTGCAGATTACAATAAAAGAAAGTATGAGGAATATGATATGAATAGAAAAGAAGAACAGCTAATCAAGGTAATACCATCACAAAGACAATTACTGCATCAGCAGCATGAGTTTTACAGCTTTGTACATTTTACAGTGAATACCTTTACGGGAAAAGAATGGGGTGAGGGTAAGGAGGACCCCCAAATCTTTAATCCTGCTAAGCTGGATGCAAATCAATGGGTAGAAGCTGTCAAAAAGTCCGGAATGAAGGGACTCATTCTGACCTGCAAGCATCATGACGGATTTTGCCTGTGGCCAAGTAAATATACCGGCCATACAATTGCGAACAGCCCTTATAAAAGCGGAAAAGGAGATATCGTTCGCGAAACGGCAGATGCATGTACAAAGGCTGGCATCAGCTTTGGCGTCTATCTTTCCCCCTGGGATCGTAATAATTTGCTATATGGTCAGGGAAAACCATATGATGATTATTTTGTAAATCAATTAACAGAGCTTTTAACAGGCTATGGAGAAGTTTTTTCAGTATGGTTTGACGGTGCTTGCGGAGAAGGGCCAAACGGAAAAAAACAAATTTATGACTGGGACAGATATTATAGTGTAATACGCTCGTTACAGCCGAATGCAAGTATAAGTGTATGCGGTCCCGATGTGCGTTGGTGTGGGAATGAGGCAGGAGATACCAGACAGTCGGAGTGGAGTGTTGTACCCGCTAGAACACGTGATACGGAAAAGATAGCGGAGAGCAGCCAGAAACAGGATGACGAAGTATTCAGACAGCGGAAAATTTCTGCCAGTGATAAGGATCTCGGAAGCCGTGAGGTCTTAGCGGATGAAGATAATTTAATCTGGTATCCTGCCGAAGTGAATACCTCAATCAGACCAGGTTGGTTTTATCATGAGGAAGAGGATGGCCAGGTAAAATCGTTAGCAGAGCTTATCAGAGTATATGAGAATTCTGTTGGCGGCAATGCGACTTTTCTGTTGAATATTCCTCCCACGAAGGAGGGGTTATTCCATGAAAATGATGTTAAGAGATTGGAGGAATTCGGGGAATATCTGAAAAACGATTATGCGGTTAATTTACTGGATTCTGCCGGATTAAGCGTGGATCTGTGTGAACAGGGCTGTGATATTAACAATATCAGGACTGACGATTATCTTAGTTATTTCAAGACGGTAGATGGTAAAACTGATTGTACAATTGAGATATGCTGGGACAAAGAAGTGGCAGTGAAGCATATTGTATTAAAAGAAAATATTAAACTGAGTCAGAGAATAGAAGCATTTTCAATTGAAGCAGAACAGGATGGCAGCTTTATTGAAGTATATTCCGGTACAATTGTCGGCTATAAAAAAATCATTACCCCTAACATTAATAAAACTTCTAAGATAAGAATTCATATTACAGAATCTAGGGTATCACCTACGCTTTCCTTTGTAGGTATATATTAGGGCTCTTTTTGTAAAAAAATTAATTTGTTGTGGTAATTTAAAGTAATTAAAAGAAATACATAAAATTAGCCAGACATATTATATCTCCATGTCTGACTCTAGACTAAAAAACCTGCCATCAAAATTATAGTTGAAATCTGATTTAGGAAAGGAATTCAGAATATAATAGGGTGGCAGGTTTTTTCATTACTGCTTAATTATTTCATTACTGTTTCATTAGAGGTTTATCAAGTTCCATATTAACGGCATAAAAATTCTTAGAATCCAGACGTTCCTGAACCCTTATTAAAGCTTCCCCAAAACGCTGATAATGAACAACTTCCCGTTCTCTTAAAAAACGGATGGGATCTACAATCTCCGGATCGGTGATAAGACGGAGAATATTGTCATAAGTCGTACGGGCTTTCTGCTCTGCTGCCAGGTCCTCATGCAAATCGGTTAAGGCATCTCCTTTTGATTGAAAAAAGCAGGAGTTAAAGGGAACGCCGCCGGCTGCCTGAGGCCAGAGCGCGGTGGTATGATCAATATAATAAGCGTCAAAGCCCCCGGTCTTAATTTCCTCCAGATTCAGGTTTTTTGTGAGCTGGAATACGATGGCACTAATAATTTCCATATGAGCCAGTTCCTCGGTACCGATATCGGTCAATAAACCCGCTACCTCTTTATAGGGCATGGAATACCGTTGGGACAGATACCGCATGGAGGCTGCCAGCTCTCCGTCGGGACCGCCAAACTGACTGATGATCAGCTGTGCCATTTTAGGGTTGGGAGTTGTTATCTTTACCGGAAACTGCAGCCGTCTTTCATAAGTCCACATACATTACACCTCTCCTTCCCAGGGCCAGGGGGTGTTTACCCAGGACCACTGATTTTCTTCCTTAACGCAGTAGGCAAGGACCGGTCCGAAGTTTTTTTCGTATTCTTCCAGTGCCTGTTTGCGCTCTTTTTTATAGTTTTCA
This sequence comes from Bacillota bacterium, assembly GCA_023443925.1. Next base: position 5,031 of record JAEZSL010000186.1, read on the forward strand.
AAATTGGCCAGTGCTTCTTTTTCGAAAGGATGGGTATCTAAAAAGAGCCTGAGGTCATCCAGCGCAAAACTGACTGCCTGTATTTTCTTCATAGATTCACATTTGTCCAGAGTCATAAAAGTGTTCCTCCTATTCCGTAAAAAGGCAAATCCAGCTCTCTGAAAATGGTACCGATCTGCAAAGCATAATCCGCATCATATAAATCCCGGAACTGCTGTACGGGAACGTAAGCCATTGCAAGAGAGGGTGCTAAGAGGGAGTTTTTTTCACCGGTATCGCAGGGAAGAGACGGGATTCCTGCCTGGGAACAATCTTTTGGAGCTATTTTAAGATCAGCCTGTACTAAATTCATACTCATAAATAAAACTCCTTTCCGCTATTTATGAGAAATTTTTAAAAAAATAAAATCTCTCAAACTTAGTTTGGCTCGAAGAATAAAATAAATACTAGTAATTATAAGTATCAAAACCATATTTTATTGGATTAAAAATTTATTTGTAAAAATTTAAATTAGCGTGTTTTTCCTGATAACATCTGGGATGCAACTCTAAGTTGCGGAGAGGCAGCTATATATTTCTTTACTAAAAAGAGCGGCTGCTATAAAGTTAAAACCAGCAAACAACATGGAAAGGAGAAATTTATGAATTTAGGAATCCGAATTAAAGAAGAACGCGAGAAATTAAATATGTCCCAGGATGAGCTGGCTGAAAAAATGAATATAACCAGGCAGGCCATATCCAAATGGGAAACCGGCAAAAGTTTTCCGGATATAGAAAAAATATTGGAGCTTTCAAATTTGTTCAACCTGTCTTTGGATGAACTGGTAAAGGGAGATAAAGCTTTTCAGGAAAATCTAATTAAAGAAGGAACGGCTGGTATATCCGGGTTAGAGATTCTGGGGTATATAACCATTACCCTGGGTATCCTAACCGTTATGTTTGGTGGTTCGGAGTATTCGAATAATTGGCTGGACAGCAATTTCCTATCTTATGTGGTCGGCGGGCTGGTTTTAGTTACGGGAGGTCTGGCTTTCCTGCACAATATCTCGTACCGGCTGTTGCTGGCTTCACTATTTATTACCGCCGCCGCAGTAATTGTCTACATGATAGGCTTTCGGATGGAGTTGTATGCCCTGTTGTCAGGTGTTGCGGTTATCGCAGGTCTTTCCTGGTGGCTTGCCACACTGGTTATCAAATTTAAAAAAACGGATTCCGGTAAGTAAAGGCGGGAGGTATTTCATGAAACGATATTTAGTATTCCTGCCAAATGCAATAACGGTCCTGCGTATGTTTTTGACTGGGGTATTTGCATTACTGCTGGTTGACTGGCTGTCAAAAGGCGGCAATGAGGTGCCGTATGTGATGTATCTGTTCTATGGATTTATCTGTCTTTCCGACTTAATTGACGGTGCGGCTGCCCGTAGGTTAAAGGCGCAGACGGGACTTGGCAGCATTTTGGATATTCTGGCCGACAGCCTTTTTATTTTTACTTCACTGATTATTCTGAATTATTACCAGCTAATGCCGGTTTGGTTTACCTTAGTAGTTTTTGTGAACTTTCTGGCATTTGCCTTTACTTCATGGTTCCTTTGGTATAAGGGCAAGACAAGGGACAGAAGATTTTTTATTTTTGATAAGCTGGGACGTTATGCGGCGGTTATCTTCTATCTTGCACCGGCGGCTGCCTGTCTGGCTTTTCTATATCCGGGATTTAGAGGCTGGTTTCATGCAATGTTATATATATCCGTTTTATTAACGGCCTTATCTTTTGCAAAGAGGAGTGCCCACTGTTTGATTTCTTAGGCTTTTTCAGAAGTCAAAGCACAATTTGCGGCGGTTTCATCAGAATATAGGCAGAATCTAGTTATAATAAGAAGAAAACATAGACAAAATAAAAGAAAATCACTATAATACATTATGAACTTAAGAAATAAAAGATATGTAACAATAGGCATGAAACCGATACGTATGGAGGACATAATGATTTTTGAAACCCATGCTCATTATGATGATGAAGCTTTTGATGAAGATAGAGACAGTTTATTAAACAGCCTGCATGAAGCAGGGATTGAATATGTGGTAAACGTTGGTGCAGGGATTGAAACAACAAAAAAAACTCTGGAATTAACGGAGCGGTACCCCTTTGTCTATGGAGCTGTGGGTGTTCACCCCAGCGAAACCGCCGAATTAAATGAAGATAATTTTAAATGGCTGAGGGAAACAGCAAAAAAACCAAAAGTAGTGGCCATCGGAGAAATTGGCCTTGATTATTACTGGGATACACCGGAGAGACAGATACAAAAGGAATGGTTCCTGCGGCAGATGGATCTTGCCCTGGAATTAAAGCTTCCTGCTATTATTCACAGCAGGGATGCGGCTGCGGATACTTATGATATGATTAAAGCAGCTGACTTAAAATTAACCGGCGGAGTGATCCACTGTTTTTCCTACGAAAAGGAAATGGCGAAAAATTACCTGAACATGGGCTTTTACCTAGGCATAGGAGGCGTAGTTACCTTTAAGAATGCCAGGAAATTAAAGGAAGTAGTAGAGTATGCACCCATAGAGCAGCTGGTATTAGAGACGGACTGTCCTTATCTTGCACCGGAACCCAACCGCGGAAAGCGGAATTCTTCCCTGAACTTAACCTATGTTGCGAAGGAAATCGCAAGGTTAAAAGACATGGCTTATGAAGAAGTAATAAGCATAACGGAAGAGAATGCCAAAAGGATGTATGGTATGTTACAATAAAGATGAAAACCAGGTAATAGTAAAGAGGAAAAGAGGTAATACATGGCAGTATTAGGCAATCCAAAGGAAACCATCGAAATTTTAAATAAATATCATTTTGTTTTTCAAAAAAAATTCGGACAGAACTTTCTAATTGATACCCACGTACTGGATAAGATTATTAAGGCAGCGGAAGTTACCAAAGAGGATCTGGTCCTTGAAATCGGCCCGGGTATCGGTACTCTGACCCAGTATCTGTGCGAGGCAGCCAGAGAAGTTATAGCGGTCGAGATAGATAAAGCGTTAATCCCAATTCTTGAGGATACCTTGTCGTCTTATGATAATGTTACGGTGTTGAATGAGGATATCCTGAAAGTTGATATCAATAAGCTGGTTCAGGAAAAAAATAACGGAAAGCCCATTAAAATCGTTGCCAATCTGCCTTATTATATTACCACTCCAATCATTATGGGATTATTTGAAGCCCATGTGCCGGTAGAGAACATAACCGTAATGGTACAGAAAGAAGTGGCGGAGCGGATGCAGGCAGCCCCCGGCGGCAAGGATTACGGGGCCTTGTCTCTGGCTGTCCAGTATTATGCAAAACCTTATATTGCGGCAAATGTTCCTCCGAATTGCTTTATGCCAAGGCCGGGTGTAGGTTCCGCCGTCATACGGCTGTCACTTCACAAAGACCATCCGGTTAAGGTAAAGGATGAAAGGCTGTTATTCCGAATTATAAGAGAATCTTTTAATCAGAGAAGAAAAACCCTGGTCAACGGCCTTAATAACGGTACCGAAGTTAAACTTCCGAAGGAAACCATAGCAGAAGCCATAAGTCAACTTGGGGTATCACCCACCATCCGGGGGGAAGCACTTACACTGGAACAGTTTGCAAAGCTCAGTGACATTATCTATGATAAAGCTCATTTGTAAATATTTACAGAAAATAACTGCCTTTTCCATAATATAACGGAAAAAGGCAGTTATTTTTAAGTAAAAATTAGTTTAGTAACTAGAATAATCTTGAATGGCTCTCAATGTATTGACACAGGATAATTGTAATGATATTGTGTACTAGCGCAGGAAAAGAGAAAAACTTTTATGAAGTTACGATTCGTTAACGATAGATTAATCTGATAACTACAGACAATTGTGAAATGAAAACAGTTTCACTTCCTTATGAAGCAACAGCAGGAAAATGACGGATTCCACTGACGGGCAGTATTTTGTGCCGCCTGGTCATGTATTGGAGTAAGTATGAACTTAAGCATACGGAGGAGAAAGAATGATGGGTAATGTCCTGGTTGGTCAATCTGGCGGGCCTACTGCAGTAATTAATTCCAGCCTGGCTGGAGTGTATAAAACAGCGAAAGACCTTGGAGCAGGCAGGGTATATGGAATGCTCTACGGTATACAAGGTTTATTGGAAGAAAAATATGTGGATCTGGATGAACATTTTCATAGTGAATTAGAAATTGAATTATTAAAAAGAACACCTTCGTCCTATCTTGGATCCTGCCGGTATAAGCTTTCTGACTACGAGTCAGATACCACAGATTATGAGAAGATATTTACGGTCCTGAAAAAATTGGACATCGAATACTTTTTCTACATCGGCGGCAATGATTCCATGGATACAATTAAGAAATTATCCGATTACGGGAAAATCATAAAGAGCAATATCCGTTTTATCGGCGTACCAAAGACCATTGACAATGATCTGGCGGCCACCGATCACACTCCCGGATACGGCAGTGCGGCTAAGTTCATTGCTGCAACCACCAAAGAAATTATCCGGGACGGTCTGGTATATGACCAGAAAAATGTTACAATTATCGAAATCATGGGCCGTAACGTAGGATGGCTGACCGGTGCTTCTGCTTTAGCAGGCGGTGCCGAATGCCCGGGACCAGACTTAATCTATCTTCCGGAAGTGGATTTTAGTATGGAGGACTTTATTCAAAAAGTAAACGAACTTCAAAAAATGAAGAAAGCTTTGGTAATAGCGGTATCGGAAGGAATCCGTCTTTCAGACGGAAGATATGTCTGCGAACTGGCGGAGGATACAAAATATACAGATCAATTCGGACATGCACTGCTCAGCGGTTCCGGCAAATACTTATCGAGTTTAATTACCAGAGAAACCGGATGCAAATCCAGAGGTATTGAATTAAATACCTTACAGCGCTGTGCTTCCCATATGGCCTCTTTAGTAGATATAAGCGAAGCCTTTCAGGTAGGAGCGGCGGCAGTCAATGCGGCACTGGAAGGAAAAACCGGTGAAATGGTTGTGCTTAACCGGATTTCAAACCAGCCTTATCAGTGTACCACCGGAACCTTTGATATCCATAAGATAGCCAATATAGAGAAAAAAGTACCTTTTGAATGGATCAGTAAAGACAGCACCGGTGTTACGGAGGAATTTGTAGATTATGTTAAACCTCTGATACAGGAAGAACTGACACCTATTATGATAGGCGGACTCCCAAAACATATAAGATATAACGGAATGATATAAATAGAGGGAATAAACATTAACATAAATAAGACATTAACATAAATAACACATTAAAAGAAATAAGACATAAAAAGCATTAAAAGAAATAAACATTAAATGAAATAAGAAATTAACAGGTATAAGAAATAGACATAAAAACAGCTTAGGAACAGGAAACCGTCGGTAAATTCACCGGTTTCCTGTTCCTGGGCTACTTTTTTATTAATGTAAAATTACGTCTTTGTTATCAAATAAAAACTAGCAGGCCGGACCCCGCTGCAGAGGAATGGAATAGAATAAGGCTGTCCCCGCTATTTGCCGTAGGTTGTGATCTAAAAATATTCGTGCTGCTATTGCAGCAGAAGCAGTTTGCCATTGTTTGAGAAAATTATTTATTTGCATATTGTTCAATATAGCCGGAAGGAGTATAACCGGTATATTTTTTAAATATCTGGCTGAAATATCTTGGATTATTACCGCAGCCAACCTTATCGGCTACAAAAGAGATGGTTGCATTCTGCTTTAAAAGCAAATCTTTTGCGGTTTCAATTCTGCGCCGGTTCAAATAATGAGAAAACTTTTCACCGTTTTCCTTGGCAAAGACCCGGCTTAAATAATCCACGTTCATATGTATCTGCTCTCTTGCAATTTTTTTCAATGAGATATCAGGATCGGACAGATTCTCCTCCACATAATTCTTTACCTGGGTTATGATGGAGTTTTTATCACTGCTGGCAGAAAGCAGTAAAAGAATATGGTCCGTAAGTATTTCCCGGTAGGTATTAATATCTTCGCAAACCGATAATTTTTCCAGTAAATCATGGTAAATAGACTTATGATATACGGTTTCCGGCAGTTTCCGGATCAGCTGGGACAGCAGATGGATACCATAGTTATGCAGCAGATCCATATCTTCCACCGGAAAAAAGTAGTTTCTCAGCAGTTGCTTGATTTTTTCTTCTTCCTTGTCCAGGTCATTTAAACTCAACAGCTGCTGGGTTAGAACTTGTATTTTTTCAAAGGATATAAAGGCATTGTATATTTCCCGCAACTGCAGATGGCGGTTAATGCTGATAATTTTGGGATATCTCATTAAATTGGCAGTAAGCTGCACCAGTCCGTCCGCTAAGTTATCATAAGAATTGCTCGTATAGGTAATTCGGATGGTCTGTCCGGGTAACCATACATTTTCACTGAAATTCCGAAGCTCTTCCGATAAACCGCTGCTTAACTTTACGATAACGGCCAGGGAGTGCCGGACATACAAAAAATCAACAATGGGCTGGATTTTTAAATCACTTAGGGTCTGGTAAGCGGCTTTGGCAAAGGGGATCAAAAAGTCCTCTTCTACAAAAGTAAAATAAGCGATCAGGTATCCGGTATTATCATTTAAGTTCAGGTTACGGGCGGCTTTAACCGGGTCCGTTCCCGCAACAAAAATATCATATAACAGAAGCTGCCTATGATAATCATCGGCCTGTTCACTGAGCCGTTTCTGTTCCTGAACCAGAGAACTCCGGTTTTTTTTGAGCTGGCAGTTGCTTTTTGCATTTTCTACTGCCGATATCAGCTGATCTTCACCGGCAGGCTTTAATAAATAGCACCGGACGCCCAGCTGTATGGCTTGCTTGGCAAAGTCAAACTCTTTGTAACCGGATAATATAATAAACTCAACATCCGGATCCATTTTGCTTATTTTTTCAATCAGTTCCAAACCGGTGAACCCGGGCATCTTAATATCGGTCAATACAATATCAGGAGACTCGTCCATAATGGCATCCAATACCTCAACACCATTATTACAGCTGGCGACAATTTTAACATCATGGGATTCCCAGTCAATGCATTCCACTATGGACTCTCTGATAATTTTTTCATCATCTGCAACAATCATGGTAAACATAAGTTTTTTTCCTTTCTAATTGTATTTTGGCAATTATGTATTTTGCTCTGGATCTGAATTGTTTTCAATTCTGGCCGGAATATTAAAGAAAACAATCACATGGTTTTTTTCATTCTTAAACTCTAAACCATAGGAACTGCCAAACAGAAGTTTTATTCTGCTGTCGATATTGATTAGCCCCACTCCGTTTCGTTTGGCGGCAATTTTATGTTCCTTTAATAACAAAAGTACATCTTCGTTAATTTCGGAACCATTATTCTCCACTTCAATATGAAGCATGTCCTCCTGTACTTCTGCCCGGACTATGATGTGGCAGCCGTCAATATTTTCTTCCAAACCATAAATCACAGCATTTTCTACAAGGGGCTGAATTGACATCTTGGGGATAAGGTATGGCATGGCTTCTTCGGCAATTTCCAGAGATACGGATAAAGTATCCGGGAACCTTATCTTTTGAATCAGGAGATAATTTTCCAGCACCTTCATTTCCTCTTCCAGAGGGATCAGATCCTGTTTCTCCGAAAGACTGCTGCGCAAAAGCTTTCCCAAAGCCTGGACTATGGCGGAAATATGCTTCTCCCCGCTGCGGTTTGCAAACCAGTGGATGGTTTCCAGAGAATTGTACAGAAAATGTGGATTAATTTGCTGCTCCAGGGATTTTAGCTGGGTCTGGGTCAGGAGAAGTTCTTTTACATAATTATCGTCAATCACTTTTTTAAAATCCACTGTCATCTGGTCAAAATACTGGTTCAGCCGCCCAAGTTCATCCTGCCGGTTCTTTTTGGGGAAGGGATACGGCTCTAAATTACCGGAACGCACCCGGCTCATTTTTTTCAGTAAATAATTGAACTGTACCGTTATTTCACGAAATAATACTCCGGACAGAAAAACAGTAAGAACAACAGCAATAAAAATACGCACAATATAAGTTGATTTGGCTTCTTTGACGGAATAAAACAAATCGTCATAAGGCACCCCCATGGTAAGGGCCCAATCAAGGGAAGAGGTGGAGATCTGCGTCCGTATTACAAAGTACATATTATCTGCAAATCTCTGTACGGAGTAAGTGTTCGTTTCCTTCTCTGAAGGCGGGGGGAAAACAGCAATGTTTTCCGTCAGTTCAGCGGGATAAAGGAGTAAATTACCATCATGGACATTAATGGTGTAGGAGGGAATTCCCATAACCCTGCGGGCTGCTTCCCGGACAATAAGGGTCAGGTTAACCCGGATTATTACAATACCCATAGGCTCCAGGGAAAGTCCCTTTATCTGTTTTAGCTGCCGCACACATAAGACACTGCCGTCTTTTCTGCCGGCCGACATCCAGCCCGGGGAACCATTTTTCTTTGCTGCCAGTTCCTTGGCTGCTGCGGTAATTTCCGGACTTTCCGGAGAAGAATTTTGTCCCCAGACGATACGTTCCCCGGTAAGGGGAAGAACCGAGGTGCTGATTACATCCGCATTAAAATTGGTATACAAAACTTTCAGGATTTCCTTTTGGGCTACAGCGCTTACATTCAAAAGATTGGTATTATTTATTGTACTAATACTTTTCTGAAGGGACTGGTTCACAGCGATGGTTAGGGAGATATTCTCTATGGTATCCAGGGCATTTGCAGTTTCCTTGGATAAATATCCCATGGAGTTGGCTGTTTGCTCGTAGATTAATTTATTGGAGCTGTTTACCACATGTTGTAAACCGGTTATGGATTCCACGCTCATGGCCAGGGCTACAAAAAGGGTAATGAATATTAGTTTATATTTTAAAGGCAGATTTGTAAGACTTAAGAGTGCCGGATTAAGCTTCATATATTTGTCCTTCCTGTCTTTTAGTGTATAAATAGTATATAAATTTTTAAGAACCGGGTAAAGGGTTTTTTGAAACGGGTCGTTTTTTTGAACATAAAACAAAGTTTTTTTTATTTCATTTTGTAAATATTTACGATATTCTTTTAAAGGTAAACCGACTGGGTTTATACTACAATTAATCGAGGAGGATATATTATGGTAAAAGGCAAAACTATGTTCAGACGGGGAGCAGCGCTGCTTCTTATTTCTGTATTGGTACTTAGCATTACCGGATGTGCCAAAAGTAAGGAAACAAATAGTGGTGAAATTACAGGCAACACAGGCAACACTTCCGCTGCGGAAGAAAAAAGCCAGAAAATACGAATCGCATGGTGGGGAAATCAGGTTCGTAATGATACAACCTTAGCAGCTTTGGATGCCTATACGGCGGAACATCCCAATGTAACATTTGAAACCGAGTTCTCAGACTGGAGCGGATACTGGGATAAGATGGCAACCCAGGCAGCTTCTGATAATCTGCCGGATATCATTCAGCAGGATTATGCTTATGTAACACAGTACCAGGAAAAGAACCAGCTTAGCAACCTGGACTCCTATGTAAGTTCCGGTGCATTAAATATAGCTGACGTCAATGAAAGTGTACTGGCAGCCGGTAAAATGAACAATTCTTTATATGCTGTGGTTGCGGGAGTAAATGCAGTATGTACGGTTTATAATACGGACATGCTGAAAAAAGCAGGTCTCACTGTCTCATTGCACCCTACATACAGTGAAATCAAAGGGCTTGCACCGCAGATGAAAGAAAAACTGGGTGTATCCACAGAAATGCCCGGCGGTGAATGGGCCATCCAGATGATGTCAAGGGATAAGGGAGAAGTATTGTTTGACAGTAAAAACAGTAAACTTGGTCTCAGTGAGGCAACCGCCCTTCAATATTTTAAAGATATTGAAGAAGCAATCAACAGTGACTGGGGACTTACCATTGATGTAATACAGGAAGCTTCTACCGCCGGTGTGGAAGGAAGCCCTATGTCAACCGGAAAGACCTGGATTTCATACCCGGCATCAAATCAGATTGCTGCAATCCGAAATGCAAATAAAGATAATATCGATATGGTTATGTATCCTAAAATCGATGATGCCACCAATGAAAGTATGTACTTAAGACCGTCCATGTTCTGGAGTGTAGCTGAATCTTCAAAGAATAAGGATACGGCAGTGGATGTAATTAATTATTTTACCAACTCTGAGAAAGCCCAGGATAATTTAAAAGCGGAACGCGGTGTGCCCATTTCTTCAAAAATGGCAAAATATATGGAACCTTCTCTGAATGAAATCCAGAAGCAGCAGTTTGATTATGTTGCAAAGGTAACAGAAATTGCAACTCCTATTGATCCTTCTTATCCTGCCGGTTCCAATGAAGTAATTACTCTTCTTGGTGAACTGACCGATGCGGTACGTTACCATGAGTCCACTCCGGAGGAGGCCGCAGCCAGATTCCTAAAAGAAGGCAATGAAATTCTCGCAAAAAAGGGACAGTAGGTTTCTTAATGGAAAGCAATTAAAATAGTCAGTTAAAATATACCATACAATTGATGCCGTTTCTGGGGCGGATCCTCCCAAAACCCGCTTCCGTAAAACCTTTCATTAATTGTATGGTATATTAATGAAAACAGTAACAGCTGGTACAAGTAATATATAGGTGCCAGTCATTCTCTATAACTTGTACGATTTACATTAAAATTCTAGAGAGGAGGGATTCCGATAAAATGAAAAAGCGTATTTTTACCTTTTTGCAAAAAGAGCAGGTATCGGGGTATGTTTTTATTCTGCCGTTTATTATTGGTTTGTTTGCATTTACCCTGATTCCCATTCTTGCCTCATTTGCACTTTCCCTAACGGATTATGACATACTTTCAAAGCCGAAATTTGCCGGATTGGATAATTATATCCGAATGCTTACCAAGGACCCGCTGTTCTGGAAAAGCTTTGGTGTTACGTTCTTCTATGCCATTGTTTCCGTTCCGCTAAAGCTGATCATGGCTTTAATGGTTGCCCTCTTTTTTCAGAGGACCAGCAAAGCGACTTCCGTTTACCGGGCGGTTTATTATCTGCCTTCCATTATGGGGGGAAGCGTGGCCGTTGCGGTATTGTGGAGACGTATGTTTGCTTCCGACGGTGTAATAAACAGTGTGCTGAATATGATCGGAATTCACAGCAATATCGGCTGGCTCAGCGGTACCGGTACCGCCATCTGGACACTGATCATACTGTCCGTATGGCAGTTTGGTTCCTCCATGCTGGTGTTTTTAGCCGGATTAAAACAGATTCCAATAACCCTTTATGAAGCCGCCAGGGTGGACGGATGCACTAAATTAAAGCAGTTTTTTAAAATTACTCTCCCTATGCTTAGTCCCGTTATCTTTTTTAACCTGGTACAGCAGACCATCAATGGGTTTATGGCATTTACCCAGAGTTATGTTATTACAGGGGGAAAACCGTTAAATTCCACTTTATTTTATACCGTTTATATGTATCAGCGGTCCTTTCAGTATTCGGAAATGGGCTACGGTTCTGCCATGGCATGGTTTATGCTTGTCGTTGTAGCACTGCTGACGATATTGATTTTCCGGTCCTCCACCAATTGGGTATACCGTGCTTCAGATGAAGAATAGACCTATTTGGACAGTGCCAAAGTTTGTCTGGGGTATGTGTGGAGAATAGTGAATTAAGGAGTGCGAGTGATAGTCGCATCCATGGAGGTTCGTATGAGAAAAACACAAAAAATAAATAACATAATTTTTCATGTACTGGCAGTCGCCCTGGGATTTGCCATGATCTATCCCCTGTTATGGATGATAATGAGTTCCTTTAAGCCCAGTAATGAGATCTTTGCCAATGCCGGTTCTTTAATGCCCAAAGAGTTTTTCCCGAGTAATTATCCCACCGGATGGAAAGGGTTTGGCGGTATCAGCTTTTCTGTCTTTTTTAAAAACTCCTTTATTATAGCGGGTTTATCTACGGTAGGTTCTGTATTTTCCTCCGCCTGTATTGCCTTTGGACTTTCCAGGCTGCGGTTTAAAGGCAGAAAAATCTGGTTTGTTATGATGTTACTTACCATGATGCTGCCCTTTCAGATTATTATGATTCCGCAATACATAATTTTTAACAAGGCAGGCTGGATTGGTACCATTTTGCCGCTGGTTGCTCCTGCTTATTTCGGAGGAGGTTTCTTTATCTTTCTGATTATGCAGTTTATATACGGAATACCAAAGGATCTGGATGAAGCGGCTAAAATTGACGGCTGCTCCTTCTACGGAATATTTGGCAGGGTAATTCTTCCCCTGATCGTACCGGCTCTGATTACTTGCGGGATTTTTGCTTTTATGTGGAAGTGGGACGATTTTTTAGCTTCCCTGCTGTATCTTAATAATCCCAGTAATTACACAGTATCCCTGGCCCTTAAAATGTTCTCCGATCCTTCCACTCAGTCTGACTGGGGAGCCATGTTTGCCATGGCAACGTTGTCCATCCTTCCAATTATGTTAATTTTTATCTTTTGCCAGAAGTATCTGGTGGAAGGTATCAGTACGGAAGGGCTAAAGGGATAGCAGTGTTTAGGACAAAAGATAATTTTCGAGTTCTATTGAGACGTTACCGCGGGACTGTTGGGGATAAGCAGCTGCATAAGAACGAATTAATAGATAAAGATGGTTATTGCTTAGATAAATATAAGCAAGAGAAATATAAGCAAGAGAATAAAAAGCAAGAGAATAAACAGCCTCCCTCTGTTCACATGCGGTATGTGACAGTGGGAGGCTGCTTTCTCTTTACCATAGTGCAGATATGGTTTCCTTCTTTTTGGAGAATCATAATCTGAACCTATATTTAAATTTTTAAAAAACCGAAAACGAATATTTTTAATTTGACCTTTTATAGAACCGCAAACCAAGCATTTAACTTAACCTTCTAATAATACCAGGCTGCCCTCGCTTAAAGATTTTTTAACCTGAATTACATTCTGGTTGCTGCTGCCTTTCCAGTGAAGCTGGTTATCTAAAAGCTCAAGGCGGAATTTGCCGTCTACCAGGACATCAACATAGGGGATAAAATCCAGGTTATTAATATCCGCCCAGGAAAAGCCGGTATAAAGCCAGATGCTTTTCTTAGGAAAAGCGGTATGTATTTCTTTAATTAAGGAACCGATATCGGCCCGGTTGGCCGGATGGAGGGGGTCTCCCCCGCTCAGGGTGATTCCTTCTATGTAATCTTTTCTTAGTTCCAAAAAGATTTCTTCCTTGGCGG
>JAEZSL010000205.1 GCA_023443925.1 Bacillota bacterium
AAACAGAAGGAGCAGTCATATACTATACCACCGATGGAACAGCACCCACAGAAGCAGCCGGAACCCTGTATACGGAACCTTTCCTTGTTTCGGCTGCCACAACCATAAAAGCCATTGCCGTAAAGACCGGAATGACCAATTCGGATACCGTGGTTAGTATAATTACCATTGGCGTTTCGGAACCGGTATCGATACGGATAGAAGCCGAACACTATACCGCTATGAGTGATGTTGCTACGGAACCCTGTGGTGATGTGGGCGGCGGAGAAAATGTAGGATACATTGATACCGGTGACTGGATGGACTATACCATTACAGTTAGTGCCGGTGGCACCTATACCGCAGATTACAGAGTAAACGGCTGGAATGAGGCGGCCCAGATACAGCTGATGAAAGACGGTCAGATCCTGGCAGCTACGAATACCTTTACCGGAAATGTATGGAACACGGTAACCTCCGATGCCTTCTATTTAACGGCGGGCACTTACACCATACGGCTTAATATCAGCGGCGGCGGATTTAACTTAAACTGGATGGAATTTAAGATACAGTAAAACCGGTTAAAGCAATGCCAAAGGACTGTTGCAGGATTGACTTAATAAACTCTTTGAAAGGGGAGTAAATTAGCTGTTTTGCAGCAGTCTTTTTAATTGGCATCCAAATCTATTAATCAAAAAAATGAAATAACCAAATAATGAAATAACAAAATAATTAATTAAACAACAGATCAATTAATTTAATAATCTATTAGGTTCAGCTTTTACCTGGGACATATTTAAACGGTGGAGAAAAGAATCTTCATACCGAAAGTTCGAAATGAGTACAGAAGAAGATGCTATCTTCCTCCAGACTTCTTCCTTTATAAGTTGGGATGCCGCCTAAGCGGCATCCTGACAAGAAGATTGGAAAAAATAAAGAAAGGATGCCACAAAAGGAACTTTCACTTAGGAAATTTGTTTCACATTATTTATGACAGTATCGCAGATCTGCGATAGGAAAGGGGTGTAAAATATGTGTAATATCAGCCATATAATAAGAAAAAAATGTAATAGGTATATTTCTTTTATATTAATCTTTACATTAATTTCAGGTACTTTAGGGATTCAGGAAGCAAAAGCGGATACTGCCTCCTACCTTTTATCACTGGGAAGGCCTGCTTATGCTTCCACCGTGAATGGCGGGGATGTAGCGTCAAGAGCCACGGATGAGGATATAAATACCGCCTGGGGTGCTGCCTGGAATATAGATAACCAGTGGATTGATGTGGATCTAGGAGCATCGGCTAAGATAGACCGTGTTGTATTAGCCTGGCAAAGTCCCAATACCTATGGAACCTACTATGAAATACAGGTGTCCGAGGATGAAGTGAACTGGCAGACCATTTATAAGAAAGTAAACGGTACCGGCGGAGTCAGGGTACCGGATGTAAATGGAAATGACTATTGCGTAGAAGATTTAGTTGTGAACGGAACGGGACGCTATGTGCGCATGTATGCTTTTAAGTGCGTTACCGGGTATGGAGCAGCTCTCCGTGATTTTCAGATTTATGGAACGGGAGGGGCGGTAAGTCCGCCAAAGGAGACAGTAAATCTTGCTCTTAATCAACCGGTGGTGGTATCCTCTTATCTTCAGCCCTGGTGGTCAAAAGACAGTAACGGCAATGTTATCATACCTTTAACCGGTGCCCAGGCAGTAGACGGCAGCCAGTCAACCTATTGGCTATCTGATACCACCGGTGATCCCAATGAACAATGGATGTATGTAGATCTTGGGCGAACCAGTACGATCGGTGAAGTAGATATAACCTGGGATGCGGAGTTTGGCAGGGTTTACGATATACAGGTTTCAGAAGATGCGTTGAACTGGACCACCGTCTATCGACAGCTCCATGGCACCGGTGAGGCAGAGAATATTCCTGTATATGCCTCCGGACGCTATGTAAAGCTTCAGGGAATTGCAATGGGACGAGGTTCCGGTTACTCCGTACATGAATTCAGGGTGCTTCAGTATGTAGAGGGAGATCCTCAGGTTACATATGACATCGAATCCCTGCCGGTTCCTGAAACCATTGGGGACGGACAAGGAAGTTATCTGACCGATGCAATCACTTTAGCGCAGCCAAGAGAGCCTAAATATGTGACAAGTAATATCAATGGCCCCATACCCTCAAACGACTGGTGGACCTCGGTAATTTACAAGCGCCTCAGTGACGGAATGCCCGGACTTCCGTTATTATACCAGTATTATGATACCGGCCTTGGCTTCTATTATGCAAGTAAATTGTTTACGGCGGTGAATGACGGCGGTATGGATACCAAGTGCAATAATATGGATTTATATATCAGTACCAGCAGTATCGTAAAGACACCCACAGCGAAACTTGACGGCTATGGGGATTATTCCGCAGATATTGTATTTAGTGATGATGACACGCCCAAAATGAAAACCACCTTAATCAAAGGCTCTCCGTATATTTATAATACATTTACAGACCCGGCCTCAGTAGAAATCTCAGGCACCTCTATTGTGGGGATGTTTGATGATAATAATAAGCCCATACTAACAAAGGATGGAGATACCCTTACCGCGGATCATATTGGTATAGAAGTTACCAATACCGATACGGCACCGGTTACAGATGTATTAACCCATTATTATGGTGTTTTTGTACCCGAAGGCAGCGTTTTTACAAGAGTGGGAAGTAAATTAAAAATAAAGCTGGGCAGCGGTCAAAATTATATGAGCGTTGGTCTGCTGCCAAAAAGGGCGGATTTAGGCTATGCTTATCTGCATGCCTATGCATTTGTTACGGATACCACCGTAAGTTATCAATACAATGAGTCGACGGCAGCGGTTGAGACCACCTATACCGATACTATAGATTTAAAACGGGCTGGCTTTTCAGAGAGTCCTCTTATGGCGCTTTTTCCCACGCAGTGGAAAAATACGAATGCCGGTCTGACGAACTTAACTTACACCTCAGCCCGGGGTACGATGAAAGTTTTGGAAGGAAGTTCCTTTACCTCAACAATTAAGTTCTATGGTCTTACACCGGGCTTTGGGGAACCGGTGGAATCAGATTCCTACAGCCGTATAGAAATGATGAATTATTTAAATACCTTTAAAGAAAGTGTTACCAGAGATTACTGGGTAGCAGACCCCTATTGGCAGGGCAAAAAACTGCATCCCCTTTCCATGGCAATTCTTTTATCCGAGCAGCTTGGCGAATATGAAATGCGAGACGAGTTTATCCGTATTTTAAGAAAGATCTTAGTAAACTGGTTAACCTATGACGGAGAGGAGGATTATCCGTATTATATGTACTACTCACCGGATTGGGGAACCTTAATCGGACAGGGGGGAGACCATGGAATGGGGATTAATCTTTCCGACCACCATTTCCTATGGGGATATTTCACCTTTGCAGCAGGTGTTCTTGCCTCCTATGATAAAGAATTTGTTGCGGATTATGGCGGTATGGTAGAGCATTTATTAAGAGATGCCCAGAACCCTTACCGAAATGATTCCATGTATCCCTGGATGAGGAATTTTGATCCCTATGAAGGGCATTCCTGGGCCGGAGGCTATGGGGACAATCAAAGCGGAAACAACCAGGAATCCTCTTCGGAAGCCACCTTTGCCTGGGCAGGACAATACTTATGGGGACTGGCTACGGAAAATGAAACTTACCGGGATGCCGGGATATGGGGATTTACTCTGGAAGTAAATGCAATTGAACAGTATTGGTTTGATTATGACGGAGATAATTGGGTCTTTGATTATGATCCGGGTGTAGTAGGTATGGTTTGGGGCAATGCATATACTTACGGGACTTATTTTTCCGGAAATCCCGCATGTATCTACGGTATCCAATGGCTGCCGGTTTCTCCGGTATTAACTTATTTAGGCTATGATGCCGGCATTGCCGCCAGAATTTACAGCGACTACAGGAGGGACCAGGCCAGCTATCAGGCAAAACTAGCCGCAACGGGTACTCCGGATGCCGATCCGGAAGGATGGTTTCACATCACCTGGCCGTATAAAGCCTTATCAGATCCCCAGGGGGTTATAAACGAATGGCAGGATGGCAAACTTCCGGATGATGAGCGGTTTAACTCTTATTGGTTTGTACAGAATATGGCTGCCAAGGGAAACCGTACTACCGAGGTCTGGTCAAGCAACTGGACCGGGTATCAGGTGTTTAAAAAAGACAGCCAGTATAGTGCCGTAATCTGGAATCCTACGGACACGACGCAGTTTGTGCAGTTTTGCAATCAAAATGGAAATACCGGATCAGCATATATACTTGCCAATTCCACTTTAACCGTTGATCCTTTTGCTGATAATCCGGCTCCGGCAGAATCAGTACCAAAGCCGGCACCGGACCCCGAACCGCATACGGTTCCCGGTTTGATTGAAGCAGAAGATTATTATACTAATTTCAGCTGCATGACAGAACCTTGTTCGGAAGGCGGAAGGAGTCTTGCTTATATTGATTCGGGAGATTCGGCTCTTTATGATGTAAATGTATTAGCAGAAGGAGATTATACGGTATCCTTCCGGGTTAATAACAGCGGTAATGCACCCGGAAAAATTCAATTAAAATCCAGTCTTAGCGGCAGCGAGGTTCTTGCAAGTGCTGATATTCCGGTTACGAATAAATGGTCAACGGTTACCGCTGCCATCCACTTAAAAGACGGTGTCCAAAGGCTGAAAACCTATTTTAGTACCGGCGGTTTTAATCTCAACTGGATATCAATTACACCGGTTAACGGGACAAAAGTACAAAATCCGGTAATTACTCCAGGTACAGGAGTTTATTTTACTCCCCAAAAGGTTACCATTACTGCTGTAACGGAGGATGCGGCCATTTATTATACAACGGACGGTACGGAGCCGTCGGAGTCAAACGGAACCTTATACACAGGAGACTTTACCGTCCAGGCTACCACGGTGGTAAAGGCCATAGCCTGCAAGACAGGGTTAACGTCATCCGATGTTGTTACTTCTGTTATTACCATATCCACAGTCTCTGAAACACTAAAAATAGAAGCCGAGAATTATACCGGTATGAAGGATGTAGCTACAGAACCCTGTTCTGATACCGGAGGCGGAGAGAATGTAGGTTATATAGACAACGGTGATTGGATGGATTATGCGGTTAATATCCCGGATACAGGAAATTATACGATCAATTACAGAGTAAAGGGCTGGAACAGGGAAGCTGAGATACAATTAAAACAAGACGATGCGATTCTGGCGTCTACCCAGGTGTATACCGGTGATGTTTGGAATACGGTAACTTCAAACTCTTTCTTATTACAAAAGGGAGTTCAAATGGTAAGAGTTTATGCCGGAAACGGAGGATTTAATCTGAACTGGCTGGAATTCATACCGGTGAATACCATACAAAAAGCAGCGACTCCAAACATTAACCCTATATCGGGCAGTTATACCTCAGCCCAGGAGGTATCCATTACAACTGCAACAGAGGGAGCAGAAATTTATTATACAGCGGATGGTTCAGAACCGTCAGCGTCAAACGGAAACCTATATACGGAACCCTTCACTCTTTTGGCATCTGCCACCGTAAAAGCAATTGCATATAAGTCTGGTATGAGAGAATCCGACAGAGCGGTTTCCGTTATAGCCATTACAACAGAAAACCTGCCCTTTACCATCGAAGCTGAGGCCTATACCGCCATGAGCGGCGTGGAGGTGGAGCCCTGCGGTGATATAGGAGGCGGTGAAAATGTAGGGTATATAGATACCGGTGATTGGATGGATTATACCATTACGGTTACGGCCGGCGGAACTTACAGCACCTCTTACAGAGTGAAAGGCTGGGATGGAGGAGCGCAGCTTGAATTGATAAAGGATGGCAATGTACTGGCAGCCACCGGTACTAATACCGGCGATGTTTGGGCAACGGTAACTTCGGGGACCTTTTATTTACCGGAGGGAACTTATACGGTTCGGATTAATGCAAGCGGCGGCAGGTTTAATTTAAACTGGATTATGTTTACACCACTAGTATAGGAAAGCAATGAAAGTAAGGACAACATTCTGAATGCATGTATGGACTTTTATATTAGGAATTGGTTAAAGTAAATGGATTGACAAAAAAATACATATAACGTAATATAAATACGTAAAAGTGAGGTTATGGAAAATAGTAGTAAGAATTTATTACACCAAGGAGGAGGAACTTGCATAATCAGGTATTGAATAAAGAAATTTGTCTATTAGCTGAAGAATATATGAAGAAGCATATGAAGCTGGATTCCTCACATGATATAAATCATGTTTACCGGGTTTTATATTTTGCTATGGATATCGTTCAATCCGAAACCGCTGATGCGGAGATCGTTTACTTAGCCGCAGTTTTACATGATGTTGGCAGAAGATACGAAGCAGAGCAAAATAAATCCCATGCGTCTATTGGTGCTGATATGGCTTATGAGTTTCTGTGTAATTGTAAGTATGACAGGAAAAGAACTGCGTGGATTTCTGATTGTATTCGTTCTCACAGACAAAGTGATAAGATTGAACCGGCTACCATTGAAGCAAAGATTCTATTTGATGCGGATAAGCTGGATTTTACAGGTACAATGGGAATTTCACGTACATTAATGTCAATGGGTAAGATGAACAAGCCGTTATACAATATTAATGGGGATTTTACTTCTGTGGGTGGACATTTCTTTGATTATTACGATTCTGTATTAAGTAAAGTTTATGAAAAAATGTACACGGATAGAGCAAAGGAAATCGCTCATGAGAGAAAAGAGATTGCAGATATTTTTGTTAATCAAATGAAGAATGAAATTAATCAATGCTATACGGTAGAACAGAAAATGGGACATTTGTTTATATAATTGTTCCTGAATAAATGAATATTATATGGCAAAGCAGTTTCCGAAGGGTGTGAGCCACCGCTCCGGTATTGCAGACACAGACCGCTTATTTTCAAGTTTATGAAGATAAGCGGTTTTTTTGCATTTTGGAGAAAAAGCTCTGTATCAATGTGTATTATAGAGGCAGAGAAAATTGAAAGCAAGTATTAAAGAGAAGGAACAACTAGCTCACCAAAAGGTAGTATGATAAGTGAAGAATCGGATTTTTTAGTATTAGCAGCATACTTCATCCATTCTTACAAAATGGTAATATTATGCATTACTTGTTGAAAGAAATCTTCTAAAGATATACAATTGCAATAATAACATGTTATGTATGGATATTGTTTTTAGTAAGTAAATTACCCTTAATGGGGTATGAAGGAATGGGATACCAAGATGTAATTGCCGCTGATGAGCAAGGTAATATTGTTGGTTTTTAATAATAATAGGAGGTAATATGTATGAATAAAATTCTTCTGGTGGAGGATGATTTGAGTCTGATTGAAGGTCTTGAGTTTTCTCTACATAAGAACGGGTTTCAAGTTGAGGTTGCCAGAACCGTTCAGGAAACTCTGTCACTCCTTTTGGGAAATAAATATGATCTGCTGTTGCTTGATCTTACACTACCGGATGGCAGTGGGTTTGAAATATGTAAAAAAGCAAGGCTGACATCATCGGTTCCAATCATTTTTCTGACAGCCTCGGATGAGGAAATAAATATTGTTATGGGGCTTGATATGGGAGGAGACGATTATATAACCAAACCATTTAAGCTGAACGAACTAATTTCCAGAATCAATGCTCTGCTGCGCCGGGCAGGATTGTCGGATAACTCACGCATGGAACTTAAATCAAACGGAATAACGATCCGGCTTGAGGAAAACCGTGTAATAAAGGATGGGTTAGAAATCGAGCTGACTGTCTCAGAATACCGGCTTTTATGCCTGTTGATACAAAACCCAAATACCATTTTAACAAGAAGCGTTATATTAGACCGGCTTTGGGACAAAAGCGGCAGTTTTGTTGATGACAATACCCTGTCAGTCTATGTCCGCAGGCTGCGCAGCAAGATAGAGAAAAATCCTGAAAATCCGGTGTTCCTGTTGACGGTGAGGGGTGTGGGATATAAATGGAAAGTTGAAAGCTGAGGGGAAAAATATGCAGATTTTAAATGATGATAATGTCAGACTTCAGGCGGTCATAACCGTATTAAGCCTGGTCGCGTTTATCTTTGTGAGCCAGGTAACTATGATATGTATGGCTGATGATTACAAAAAGACCATGATTGCACATGATAATGCAGTTGCGGGATATCTGTCCAGGAACGGGATGGAAGATCATCAGATTATTCCGGCTTTTACCTCTCAAAAAACAGATATCGATGCAGAGACAGGCTCAGTATTGCTTGGGGCTTCCGGGTACAAGAAAAGTATAAAAATAAATTTTCTCCCGGAGATAGAACAATTATATCAGAAGTATGCGCTGACAGTTTTTTTTTATTCCATAACATTTTCTTTTATCTTCCTGGGTAGCTTCTGCCTTTTTATGTATAAACGCCATACACAGCTTGAAAATGCGGGTAGCAAGATTCGCCGCTTTATGGATGGAAATACTGCCATCCGCCTGGAGGACGGCAGGGAAGATAGTCTTTCCCGGTTTTTCTCGGCGGTCAATACCATGGCCACCTCACTCAATGCCCATATTGAAAAGGAAAAGCAAAGCCGGGAGTTTTTAAAGAATACCATTTCCGATATATCGCACCAGCTGAAAACGCCGCTGACTGCACTGCAGATGTATAACGAGATTATTATAGAAGAAAAAACGGAAAATGAAGTGGTGGAAAATTTCACCTTTAAAATTCAGCGTGAGCTTTCACGAATGGAACAGCTGATTCAGAACCTTTTAAAACTTGCAAAGCTTGACGCAGGAACGATTGTGCTGGAAAAGAGAATACACAGACTCAAAGGCTTTCTGGAAAAGTGCCTGGGCGATTTTATTACCCGGGCTGAAATAGAAGGTAAAAGTATAATTCTCCGATGTGACAATTCGACTGCGCTGTGCTTTGATGAAATATGGCTTGGTGAAGCGGTGGGCAATATCATCAAAAACGCCCTTGATCATACAGCGTTTAATAATCAAATTGAAATATCCTGTGCCGAAACGGTAATAACCACGGAGATTACTGTTAAAGACAATGGTTCCGGGATTCTTCCGGAGGATATTCATCATATTTTTAAAAGATTTTATAGAAGCCGGTATTCAAAGGACAGGCAGGGTATCGGAATCGGGCTTGCTTTAGCAAAATCGATTGTTGAGCAGCACGGGGGAACAATTACTGTCCAAAGCGAATTTAAAAACGGCACAGTATTTCATTTGGTATTCCCAAAACTTTCAAATCCGTAAGATTAAATTCACTTAGAAGTAAGGGAAGTATGTTATCATCTCAGTGAAAGAAAGGTGAGGTGAGACGATTGAACATATTAACTACACAAAAATTATATAAAACGTATGGGAAAGGGGATACAAAAGTAGAGGCATTAAAAGAAGTATCCTTCTCGGTGGCAAAAGGGGAATTTGTTTCCATCATTGGACCGTCAGGCTCAGGAAAAAGTACATTGCTGAATATGATCGGCGCTTTGGATTTTCCAACCTCCGGAAAAGTGACAATTGACGGCAGGGACATCTATACAATGAAGGAAGAGGAGCTTTCGGTATTTCGCCGGCGCAACATAGGGTTCATTTTTCAGGCGTATAATCTGGTGCCCGAATTAAATGTCGAGGAGAACATTGTACTTCCAATATTACTGGACTATCAAAAGCCAGACAAACAGTACATTAATGAATTACTTCACATATTAGGTCTGACGGAGCGAAAGCATCATCTGCCCAGTCAGCTTTCAGGCGGCCAGCAGCAGCGTGTAGCCATCGGCAGAGCCCTTGCCAGCAGACCCGCAATTATTTTAGCAGATGAGCCCACCGGAAATCTGGACAGTAAAAACAGTAAGGACGTTATTAATCTGCTTAAATTGTCTGTAGACCGTTATAACCAGACCCTGATTATGATTACGCATAACCAGGATTATGCATCCTATGCAGATCGGGTAATTTGGGTGGAGGATGGATTTGTCAGAGAACTTGGGGGTGATTCAAGATGAATAGCTATCTTGCCATAGCGCCTAAATATCTGTCAGGTCATAAAAAGAAAACAAGGCTTACAATGTTGAGTGTGGTCTTGGCAGTAACCCTTGTTGTTGGAATATTTTCCATGTTGGATTCACTTGTGAAGTTTGAAAAGGCACAGGTATTAAAGCGGGAAGGCAACTATCATATTCTGATCCGGAATCCTGCACAGAGTGAAATTAGTTTAATCGAAAGTCGTACCGATGTTGTTAATTCGGGAACACTTACCGACCTTGGCGAGGGTACAATCAATAATATAAAATGTGCGTTTGGCAGCATTGATGAAAAATTTGCCGTAAACCTGAATTTTTCTCTTATACAAGGCCGCTTTCCGATGAAGGAAAATGAAATATTGCTTGAAAAATGGTATATGGATAAATCAGGCCTTAAACTTGGAGACTCCGTAAGGATAGCCCTGCCAAATGGTAAAGGCGGCAGGTATGTTATCAGCGGGATAATTAGTGATTGGGGCGTTACGAAGGCTGCGGCTGTTCCATTTTCTTTTCTGTCCGGGAAAGGATCAAAAGGACTGAGTGCGGTGAGCAGTCAATGCTTTATTTTGTTCAAAGATGGTGTAAATATTCGGAAGGCAGAAAAAGAACTAGCAGAAGCCTTAAATATTCCCGGAAATAGAATCGGATACAATGAAGGCCTTTTGGCTCTTATGCTGCAGACGAAAAACAACCGGGCTATTAATATATATGCAAT
Source organism: Bacillota bacterium (assembly GCA_023443925.1). The sequence goes on from JAEZSL010000205.1 coordinate 10,788, forward strand.
AGGGGTTGTTCTGTTTGGTCTTGTACTCATAACCGCTGTTATTATGATATACAATACTTTCAACATTTCTGTTATGGACAGAGTGCGGCAATTCGGATTATTACGATGTATCGGGGCTTCGAAAAAGCAGATTAAAAGACTTGTCAGAAGAGAAAGCCTTATCATATCCGTTAAAGCAATTCCTTTTGGAGTGCTTGCAGGCATGTTGATTTCTTTTGCAGGTTCTGCGGTCTTAAAATATTATAACAAGGATATTTACGGAGATATAGCAATCTTTAAGTTTAGTGCCTTAGGTATTACAGCAGGAGTGCTGACCGGAATTATGACGGTTTATCTGGCTTCCTTTTTACCTGCTAAAAAGGCCTCAAAGATTTCTCCGATCAATGCTATCACAGGTAGTTCCGAAATAAAAATATCAAAAAAAAGCAAGAGGGGATTTCTTGTTAAAATCCTCCGTGCTGAAACAGCAATCGGTGTAAATAACGCCATAAATAAAAAACGGACACTGATTTTAATGTCGTGTTCCATTGCAATCAGCATTATTTTATTCTTCGGCTTTAGTGCACTGGTAAACCCGGCATTTTTAGGCGTAAATACAACAAAATCCTACACACCGGATGTTTATTTATCTTCCAATGAAGGTATGAGCGGTACTTTATATAAAGAACTGTCTGATATGGATGGGATAGAAAAAACCTACGGAAGGAGGAGCACCTTAATTAATGCAAACTTTGATGCTTCAAGGCTTTCCAAAGCATATAAAATCAGCTTAGGTGCTCTTAAAATAAATGGCAATGGAATGTTGGCCAATCCTGAGAAAACATGGCTTATATCATATGATGAAACCCAGTTGGTATGGGCGAAGGATTATCTGTCCAAAGGAACCAGTAATTTATCCAAGCTCAATGAACAGAATGGGGTCCTGGCAGTTAATCGGATTTACAGAAACAATAAGTTAATAGAAACTACGGATTTTCAGCTTGGCGATAAGGTATATATTAAAACCGATGCCGGCACAAAAGAATTTACGGTTTTGGGAGTCATGGATTTTGCACCCTATTCAACGGAAGAGCTTACCATGACAACATTTATCACCACCGAAAAGCTCTATGGGGAAGTGTCAAAGGATACCTTATATAAAACCATTGATATCCGGCTTGAGGATAAAAACCAGGAGCAGACAGTAAGTTTAATAAAAGAAATGGCTGATAAATCCATTACATTTCATGATAAACGCCAATTTAATGCAGAGGCAGACAACGCCTTTATGACCGCTGCAGTTTTTATATACGGTTTTTTAGGAGTAATTATGCTGATCAGCGTATTGAATATAATAAATACCATGAATACAAGTATTGCATCCAGGATGAAATATTTAGGAACTATGAGGGCTGTTGGTATGTCGGGTAAACAGCTTAATAAAATGGTTTTGGCTCAGGCGCTTACCTACAGCTTAACAGGCTGTATCACCGGATGTATACTTGGTATACCTCTTCAAAAGAAACTTCTTCAAATTCTTGGAGGCGGCTGGACGTTTCCTATATGGCAGGTAATATTAACCTTACTGATCTGTATTATAACAGCAGCATGCTCAGTTATAAGTCCGCTGAAAAGGATTAAGGCTAAGGGCATTTCTGAAACGATTACATCATTATAAATGCTGATAAATTTATACTGCTTGTATTGGAATTTAACGAGCTTTCAACAAAACTAATAAGGAGAAATCTTTCTTTAATTTGGTTATGCTGGTACTGTCCAGGTTGGCACAAAAATAAAGACTTGAGTTAAAAAACGGAAGACGGCTTAGAAACTATAAGCAGGCTGTCTTCCGTTTTATGCTTATCATTTTCATCCACCATGGCGCCGGTTTAAATTCTACTTCAAACTTGTCCGTGTGATGGATTAAGCTTTACTTTTGTTACTATTTCGCCATGTATTTTGTCCCATTAGGTCCCGCATGGTTCTTAAATAGTTATCTTCCGACTGGGTCCACCTTAATTTTGCCATTTCCTCTGCGTCCGGGCCGGCCGGATAACGCAGCCGGTCAGATTTATCACAGGCAGCACTGTATACCTGTCCGGCAACCTGGTTTTCATCCGCAGGTTCAAAGGGATAGTTAATCATGGCTTGCATCATTATATCAAAATAAGACTTATATGGCGGAGGAATTGGAATTCCTAAGGTGGCGGTTGAACTTGCTGTAAAGTTTGTGGTTGGCATATACCCAGGTTCGATAAGCTTTACAAAAATATTTTGTGATTCAAGCTCGTAGGACAGGGATTCGGTTAGTCCTTCGACTGCATGTTTCGTAGCGGTATAAGTTGTTAGAAGCGGGGAAGCCGCATAGCCGATACTGGAACTGATATTTACGATGGTACCTCCTCCGATATGACGAAAATGTGGAATTATCCCTTTTATAACATTCATAACACCGAAAACGTTGGTTTCGAAAATGTTACGGATAACATCCATGGGTGTCGCTTCAAAGATCGAAGCCACGCTCACGCCGGCATTATTTACAACTGTGTCTATCCTGCCAAACCTGGCGATACCGGCTTCAATTGCCGCCTCAATGCTGGCGGGATTTGTAACGTCGAGTTCCGTTACAAGAATTCGGTGGGGATTATCTGCTGCGATACGTCCGTCCGGTTTGCGCATCGTTGCAACAACGTTCCATCCCTCATTGGCAAACTTCCTGGCTGTTGTATATCCTAATCCGGTAGAACAGCCGGTAATTAATACTGTCTTTGACATTAAAAGTCCTCCTGTTTTGGTACGTATTTTTTTACTTATTACAACTTAAGCATACAGTACTAGAGTTGCTTTAAGTCAAGAAAATTTTGAAATGCCTAAACGTTTGAAATGCTTAAAAGTTGAAATGTTTAAAAGTGAAATGCTTAAACGTTTGAAATGACGAAAAAATGCAACATTCGCAATGCTGTATTGCTCTCAAATGCTGCTATATTTATTAATACTAAAAGTGTTGATTGACTCTCTAAGGAGCAGAGATATATAATAAGTCTTAGAGTAACTCTAATCAAAGTGTAAGGCGAGGTGATTTTTATGTGTTATACAATTAAAGAAGTTTCTGAAAAAACCGGCATATCGGCACATACGCTGCGCTTCTATGAGAAAGAAGGCTTACTGCCTGACATTGAGAGAAATACAAATGGGGTACGCATGTATTGCGATGATAATATTACCTGGATTGAAACTGTACAGGCATTGCGTTCGACAGGTTTACCTCTGACAGAAATTAAACAGTATTTAGAGCTTTACAGGTCTAAGGACAGTACCCTGGAACAAAGAAAGGAATTGCTGTTACATCAGAAAAATAAAGTGGAGGACCAAATATCCCGATTAATAAAGACTTTAGAAATACTCAACTATAAACTGGCGCTACTCGATGCCCAGGGAAATAAATTTGAAAGGCTGCCATAGGGAGGAATTAAATAATGGATGGAAATTTTGTAAAAAGGACAGTAAATAATAATGGAATTGAAATTGAGTATTATGTGAGCAATCAAGTTAATGAGCAATCCACCCTCATCATATCCATGGGAATATGGGAGCCTGCGGATCGGGCATTTCCATTAATTTCACGACTGGCAGGAAGGCATTGCATTGTGCTTAGTTACCGGGGACGCGGCAGCAGTGGTACGCCAAAGTCAGGTTTTGACTGGAAGCATCATATGTCTGATTTAGCCTGCGTGCTTTTAAAGGAATCCAGCAATAAACCTGTTTTTTTAGGCTTTTCAAAGGGCGTCTCTTATATGCTTGGTTACTTGTCGGCAAATTTAGAAGCAGCAAAAGGAATTATTATTATAGATTATCCGGCTATTCATTCAAAATTAGAAAAGGGAGCGGCTAAGTTCTGGGGAAATTTAATCTATAATGGAAAGCGCCTGGATAATTATATAGATACCAAAGCCTTAGAAGGGATAGAAAACGAATCAACTTATACGGAATTTTACAATGACCTTCAAAAAATGGACTGTCCGGTCTGGCTGTTCCGGGGAACCGATACGGAGTCTGATATTCCCTCTAACCTCACGGATGAGGATGTAGCAAAGTACAAATCTTCTGTAAAAGAATTTGAAGTTATTGATTTTAGATATAGTGGACATATGATTTTAGATGAAGAACTGGGAAAGGCCGCCCGGCATATTAAACGAATACTTGATGGGATAGAGTAGAATCATTATGCAGAGGATTTACCACCTTTTTAGCGTACACGTCCAAACTACTAAAAGCCGGCACCTGCAAAAGAGATATCCGATCAACTGTCGATATGATCTGATATCTCTTCTACGATTGCTAATACTTTTTTAGTTGACTTAGTACCAATAATTTCAGATATATTTTTAAGATCCCTTTTAAGAGAGGACTCATCCTGCAGATAATAATAATGAATTACTTTAGGAATAAGAATTTTCAGTTTCTTAAATTTCTTTTTTTCTCTTATATACCAATACCAGATAAGAGTTAGCCAACTGATTCCAAATATCGACATAATAATTTCAGCCTGGGTATACCGCGGCGGATCAGTTAAAAAGAGATCAATATAAAGATTTAATGGTGGCCCGGAGCAGATAACCGTAGTCCATATCGGCAAAAACAATCTTGGCTTTCGTGCTTTTATAAATTCTTTGATAGTTTGTTGTTCATCATTATCTTCAATCATTTAACTGTAATGTCTCCTTTAGGTAGTCTGCAAATATAATAATTTAAGTATTAACGAAATAAATGAATTAAATTCGCTGATAACTCTTACAGACAGCATAATAAAAGGTCTGCTGCAAGCTTAAAATTTAACCTTGCAACAAACCCATTCGGTTTTTAACTTTCCTGTTATCTTATGCTTTAACAGCCCAACGTAATTTTGCACACCGGGCCCGGCTATTGGAATTACATTCGGCGGCAGAGGGCCGAATGGCTTCCGGAGCGATTTCTCTATAGATACCTTCCCGATAAAAATGCTTGAAAGATTTTTTAACGAGACGATCTTCCCCGGAATGAAAGGTAAGGATAGCAACACGCCCGCCTTCAGCCAGGGCAGCAGGAAGCTTTTCTAAAAATTCATGTAATACTTCAAATTCATTATTGACATCTATCCGCAATGCCTGAAAGCACCTTTGACAGGATTTTTTAATTGCTTCGTTTCTTTCCTTTTCCGGTATAAATTTCAAAGCATCTTTAATTATTTGCTGGAGCTGGCTGGTTGTTTTAATGTCCGTCCCTTTTTTTATTGCAAGTATAATGGCACGAGCGATTTCAACGGCATAAGGCTCGTCCGCATTTTCTAAAAACATACCATACAATTCATCTTGTGAAATCGTTTTAAGACGATCCGCCGCAGAGATGCCTTTCGACGGATTCAGCCGTAAGTCTAAGGGGCCGTCTGTCTTAAAAGAAAATCCTCTTTCGGGATTGTCTATCTGCATGGAAGAGACACCCAAATCCGCCAGTATAAAATTTAGCGGCCCGGATTCTGAAACGATTTGATCGATATTAGAAAAGTTTGTCTGCCTGATCGTTAAAATTTCTGAACCATAACCTAAGTGTTCTAAACGCTCCCTGGTTCGTGGTAATTCGATGGAATCTACATCCGTAGCGTACAAATGTCCTTTTGAATTCAGACATTTAAGCATCTCTAACGTATGCCCCCCATAACCTAAGGTTGCATCCAATCCGGTTTGCCCGGGGGTAATTTGTAGGAATTCTAATATTTCATTTACGCATATGGAACGATGCATACCGGCAGGCGTATTGCCCTTTTGAATTACCTTTGCCACAGCATCCGCATATAACTCCGGCTGCAGTTCTTTATATTTATCTTTAAACGCTTTTGGATGGGTACCTTTATACCTGGGACGGCGCTGATGTTTTTGTTCTTGATTCTCCATTTTAACCTCTATTCTTGCACACTTTCTTTGTGCATATCAAGTTTGTTGTGCGCAAGCACAAACTTGCGGTTGAAAAATTTATTTTTCAACCTAACCTCTTTCCTGAATATTTAATCTTCGATTAAATATTCGATAATCAGTAGTTGAAAAAACAGCTTTTCGTTTTTTCAACCTAACCTCTTTCCTGAATATTTAATCTTCGATTAAATATTCGATAATCAGTAGTTGAAAAAACAGCTTTCGTTTTTTCAACCTAACCTCTTTCCTGAATATTTAATCTTCGATTAAATATTCGATAATCAGTAGTTGAAAAACAGCTTTTCGTTTTTTCAACCTATTACCACCTTTATAAAATATCTATTTAATATAGAGTTCAACGCGTCAACAAAGCTGACGGGTAATGAAGCTACTACATACATACTATATGATATCAAATGCATGTCATAATAGCAAACATAGAATAAATGAATCAGTAAGAAACCAACCCAGCCAACCCTTATTTAATATATAGGAAACCGTGATTAGTAAAATATTGACTTGGTAAACATTTAAAATGTATAATATTACTATACATAATTCGATTGGTAAAATCACATGTTATCAGAATTTAAAAAATACTAATTGCATGTACCTTAGCATGCTAAAATAGAAATTGAATTGACATAGGGAGAGAGTATTTTGAATACTATACTGCTGTTAGAAGACGATGAAAATTTAAATAGAGGAATTTCCTTGAAGTTAAGTAAGGAAGGATATCGGGTATTATCAGCTTATTCACGGAGCGATGCGGAAAATCTTTGGAAAGCAGATAATATACAGATGGTAATATGTGATATTACATTACCAGATGGAAGTGGTCTTGAATTTGGGAAAATGGTCCGTAGTCAGAGTGAAATCTATTTAATCTATTTGACGGCGTTAGATCAGGAGATCGATATCGTGAATGGATATGATACGGGAGCAGATGATTATATTACAAAACCTTTTTCGGTAAATATTCTGATGTCAAAAGTAAACGCATTAATGAGACGACTTGATAAGAAGGAATTATCAGTTATTATATCAGGTGAAATAGAAGTTTATATAAAAGATATGCTGGTAAAAAAGGCTGGGAATATGATTCTGTTAAGCAAGACTGAAATTCAGTTATTGGTGTATCTTCTTGAAAATGCAGGAAAGATTATATCAAAAGAGAGCATTATGGAAAAGATCTGGGGTATTGATGGGCTATTTATAGATGATAACACCGTTATAGTAAATATCAGCAGATTAAAAAATAAATTAGGTGCTGATTATATTTCCAATGTGAGAGGACTGGGCTATGTATGGACAGGAAAAGTTACCAAAAAGTAATTAAACATATCCTGATAGGTTTCATCTTAGCTGGTACTTTAACAATTGGGACAGGCATTATGGTAAAAACAGAAAACAAGACCTATCAAACTCAGATGGATGAAATGATTGTAATGCACCCGGATCAGGAGCAGGAGTTAAAGGATATCTTTCATTATTACTTAAAGGAAAGGAATATAATTTTTTTCCGTTTCTGTCTATTTCTTATAGTAATAGCAATACTATTATTTTCTTATGGTTACTGTATCCAACTAAAAAAAGCCAGGGAGGAAAAGTCCGAATTCTTAAGTAATTTAAAACAATTATACGATCAACTGGAGCAATATCGAAAGGGAAATTATCAAATAAGACCATCCTTTATCACGAAGGAAAGTTATTTTGATCATGCAGAAGAGTGGATTAAGATGGTTGATTCACTTCGAGAATTAGTGCATTATTTTACAGCATTAAAAGAAAAAATGGACAGGGAAGAAAATAGTACGAAATCATTGATTACAGATATATCACATCAGCTTAAAACACCGCTTTCATCGCTTAGAATGAGCCATGAACTGGCGCAGGAAATGGAGTTAACACAGGAGGAGCGGCAGGAATTTTTATTAAAGGAAGAACAGGAAATAAATAAGCTGGAGGTTCTGCTGGCAGAATTGGTGAATTTGTCCAGATTGGAAAACAATATGATTCAGATAAAACCGGAATTGTCCGGTATAAAAAAGACTTTAACGGAAGCTGTAAATCAAGTATTTATGAAAGCGTTCAACAAGGACATAAAATTGCAGGTTGATTTACAGGAGGATGTTACGGTTTATCATGATTCCAAATGGACGGTGGAGGCGATTTCCAATGTGCTGGATAATGCAATTAAATATTCAAATCCTGGATCCTTGGTATCGGTTTGTGTACATAAATTGACCAGCGTACTATTAATTGAAATAGAGGATGAAGGTATTGGTATCCCGGCAGAGGAATTACATAAAATCTACCAGCGGTTTTACCGGGGTGTACAAGCGGGGAAGCAGGTAAAAGAAGGTGCGGGAATCGGACTGTATTTATCCAGGAGAATATTAGAAGAACAAGGTGGTACAATCGTTGCAAAAAGAAAGCAGAAGAAGGGAACTATCTTTCAGATTACATTGCCAATATAAACCCTTACAAAACTGTAACCGTTTTTGTAAGGGTTTTGTAATACTATCCTGCTATGATATTGATATAGGTGGAAGACAAATAGTGCAATTAGTTGGAGGGGTAGCGGGATGAATACAATATTAAGAGTAGAAAATTTGGTGAAATATTATCAAACCGGAGAAACTCTTGTAAAGGCAGTAGATCATATAGAGCTGGAGGTTAAGCGGGGAACCTTCACAGCTATTGTTGGGCGGTCGGGATCTGGAAAGTCAACATTACTCCACTTAATAGGTGGATTGGATCGTCCGGATTACGGAAAGGTTTTCATTGAAGAGCAAGATATTTTTTCTCTGAAAGGGGACCATCTTGCAAAGTTTCGCAGAAAAAAAATCGGATTCATTTTTCAGGATTATAATTTAATTCCATCGTTGACGGTATGGGAAAATGTAGTAATGCCACTAGGATTGGACGGCAGAACAGTCAATGAAAAGGAAGTACATAATATTCTGGAATTGATTGGAGTAGCAGATAAAAAGGACGAAAAACCAAATACTCTGTCAGGAGGGCAAAAACAGAGAACTGCTATTGCCAGAGCCCTTGTTTCAACACCAGCAATTATTCTGGCAGATGAGCCTACCGGAAATCTTGACTCGCAAACCGAATTAGAGGTTATGAATCTGCTGAAAAAATGTGTAAGAGAATATGGTCAGACACTAGTTATGATTACGCATGATCAAACCATTGCTCAAATGGCAGATGTGGTTATTCTGGTAGAAGATGGCAGGGTGGTGAGCTGTTCATGAAGATGACAACAAGAATTGCTTATGAAAATATGAAATACCACAAAAGTAAAAATATATTAATCGGTATTGCAATTTTTTTGACCACGCTTTTACTTTTTTTAGTTCCTGCGATTGGTGCGAATATAATTGATGGGCAGGTTGCTGTAATTAATGAAAGCTATCCCACGTGGCATGCTTTGCTACGTAATGTTGATAAAGAAACGGTTAAGAAATTATCTGCATACCATGGGATTGCAGTATATGGTCTGCGAAGCGATGCCGGTTATATGGTTTGTGAAAATGCCACTATTTCAATGATGTATATGGATAAAGAAGGCTATTCCTTAAACCGTATAAAACTATCAGAAGGGAAATTACCGGAAAAAATCAATGAAATTGTGGTTTCAGCAAGTGTTTTAGATGAAATAGGTCAAAAAGGAAAAAAATTAGGAGATACGATAACAATACCATATCAGATTTTTCGTAATGGAGGTCTTGATTATACAGAAAAAGGAGATTTTGTTATATCAGGATTTGTTGAAGATAATAATAGCAATATAGAAAATAATGTATATTCTACCTTTGTTTCAAAGGAATTTATAGAAAACGAAGTACCTAGTGATCAAATTTACTATCGCTTTTTATTTCAGGTAAAAGGGAAAAGAAACACAATAACAGAGGATGTAAAACATAGTATCATAAATATTGCAAATCAGTTTTCAATTCCGGAAAGAAACATTCGTATCAATGAAGAATATCTGATGGCAAATTATGTAGATCCCGTTATATTGCCGGTGATACTTGGAATCATGCTCATTATTATTACGGCAGGTATCATAACCATATACAGTATTTATTATGTTGGAATGACAGAAAGAATACATGAGTTCGGAAAACTCAAAGCAATTGGCGCGACAAAAATTCAAATTAAGCAGATTGTCTTAAAAGAAGGATTGGTTACCGCAATGTTTGCAATTCCAGTCGGGCTTATTGTTGGAAGTATCTTGTCAAAAGCTGCATTTTTAGGATTCTTATCGTTTTTCGGCACTAATAATTCAATGATTATTACTATGAAGGAGTTATTAAATAATAACCGATTTCCACTTTATCACGGGTGGATTTATCTGCATGCAATCCTGGTTGCCATATTTACAGTCTGTTTATCACTTTTAAGACCGATGAAAATTGCAGCTAATATATCTGAAATGGAAGCGATACGATATCAGCCGGATGGAACAGGACATAAAATTAGTAAGAGAAAAGCTATAAAGAAAAGAAATAGCTTTACCAATATAACAATTCCTAAATTATCCTTTATTTATCTGTATGGGAAAAAGAAGAATAGCTTGGTTACAATCATATCCATGGGAATTACCGGAGTTTTTTTCATGGTGGTCGCAACTGTATTAACTTGTGCCAATCCAAGAGAAAGTGCGAATAACTCTGTATTTGGCCAATACGAAATTAGTATAAATGTTGAAACCGGAAATAAAGAGCATCCGGAAAGGGAATGGGACCGTGTGATTCAAAAGAATCCTCTTAACGATGAATTAAAAGAAAAGATTATAGCCATTGATGGAATCAAATCAGTATCAAGCTTTAGCTCAGTATATGTTTCAGCGGACGTTTTTGGGGATGAAATAAATGGTATCTGCGGAGTGCCAGAGGAATATTCGGATATAGTAGAGAAAGGAATCATTGAAGGAAAAGCAACCTATGAAGAATTGAAAACTGGGGATAAGGTAATTGTAGATAAAAATCTCTTGCACTGGTATCCGGATCTTAAAATTGGAGACACTTTAACTCTTAAGGTAAAGGATGGCAGTGAAAATAAACAAAGAAGAGTTGAAATAATTGCAATCGGAGATTATTCCATCGGATTTACAAATTACAATTATCTGCTCATGGCAGATGAGGAAGTTAAAAAGTTAAGTAATTATAATGTCAATGAAGTTTATCACATTTTTGCAGACCAGGATTATAACAAGTATGTAGAAAAGGAGTTAAATAACTTAATAACAAGCACAGATCAAATAAAATTACAAACCTGGCAAGAACGTTATACTGAATGGAAATCAGCACTAGCCGTGACAAGTGGAGCCTGTTATGCATTCCTGGGAGTTCTTGGGATGATATGCGTGATGAATATGGTAAATACCATGATAAATAGTATTCATTTAAGAAAAAAAGAAATTGGTACGCTGCAGGCAATTGGTATGACAGAGCAGCAGCTGGTAATTATGCTGCTGCAAGAAGGACTATTCTATATAATTGGGACGGTGCTCCTTTCAGTAGGATTAGGAAGTCTGCTAGGTTATCCGGTGTTTTTATGGGCGAAACACAATGGTATGTTTAATATCAGCAATTATCATCACCCGATCCTGGCGGCGGTTACTATATCTGTGGTCTTGATGTTAATTCAGATGGGATTAGCGATTATCCTGGGACGATCGGTAAGAAAGGAAACAATTATCGAAAGAATACGGTTTAATGAATAATTTATATAGGAAATAATAAAAGGTAGAAAAAGGGTAAGCCTAACGGAAATGATATTAATTTCTAAAAGGTTTACCCTTTATTAATTATAGATTTATCAAAGTCAGCCGTTTATTTAGACCCAAGTCAACCATTTTTATTGCATTAAGTGATATGCTCATGTAAAATGGGTAATGCGTCATGTAACTTACAAAAAGGAATTGTTATTTTTGTTATGATACATTTATGAATTGAATGAGAGGCAATACATGGTTAGAGAAAGTTTTCATCATTATATAATGAGTGAGGATATCGTAAAGGCACTGAATGGCCTGGAGTATAAAATACCTACAAAAGTGCAGGCCAGAGTCATTCCGTTGGTTCTTAAGAAAAAGGATCTTTTTGTCAAGGCACAGACGGGCAGCGGCAAGACTGCAGCATATGCAATTCCAATTTGTGAATTAGTGGAATGGCTTGAAAACAAACCGCAAGCCCTAATATTGACTCCCACAAGGGAACTTGCCGTACAGGTAAAAGAGGATTTCATTAATATAGGCAGATTTAAACGGATAAAAGCAGCAGCAATATATGGAGGGCACCCATTTTCTATAGAGAAAGCGGAGTTGAAACAGAAAACACATGTAGTTGCGGGCACGCCGGGACGTGTTATGGATCACATAAAGAAAGGCACGCTTAACTTAAGCAAGATAAACTATTTAGTACTTGATGAAGCAGATCGAATGCTGGATATGGGATTTATAGAGCAGGTTGAAGCAATTATGAAAGAACTGCCGAAAGAACGGATGACCATGCTGTTTTCTGCTACCATGTCCGAAGAAGTAGAAAATATCTCATCAAATCATATGAGAGAACCGGTCAATATAGATGTCAGTGAGGCTGGTATCACGACGGCGGATATTAATCATTTTCTTTATACTACCTATGAAGAAGATAAATTTGGACTGCTTACCGATGTTATGATGATGGAAAAACCGGATAGCTGTATCATCTTTTGTAGTACCAAGGAGCGGGTGGACATGGTTTGTAGCCGGCTGAAGGATTTCGGTTATCCCTGCTTTAAAATGCATGGCGGCATGGAACAGGATCACCGGTTATCTGCAATGAAACGATTTAAAAGAGGAGAGTACCGCTATTTAATTGCAACAGATGTAGCGGCAAGGGGCATAGATGTAGAGAATATTTCCCTGATTATTAACTATGATATTCCCATAGATGTGGAAAACTATGTTCATCGAACAGGAAGAACGGGACGTGCGGGACAAAAAGGGAAAGCCATCTCCTTTGTGGTTCCGGCTCAAACCAGATATTTGCAGAGCATCGAAAAGCTGATTGGGTTTCAAATTGAGGAACTGGTGAAACCTACGAAAGAGGAAGTATCCCTTCAGAAGCCTTCCTTTGATGAAAAAATGAATATGGCTCCTCCGCTTAAAATAATGAAAAGCGATCAGCTAAATGAGGAGATAATGAAACTGCGTTTCAATGGCGGGAAGAAAAAGAAGCTCAGAGCAACTAATTTTGTTGGTGTCATATCGAATCTGAAAGGTGTAAAGGCAGAGGATATCGGAATAATAGCCATACAAGATACCCTCACTTATGTGGAAATTCTAAACGGTAAAGGCCAATTAGTACTGGATGCCATGAAGAATACAAAGATTGGTGGTAAGTTATTAAAAGTAACAAAAGCAGTAGATAAAATTTAAATAAGTGGTAAAATGAGTATTATGATTATTATATATAGTTTGGTATTATGTAGAGTTGTATAAACGTAAACTTAAAGAATGTGCAGACCGATATATACTAAACTTTTTGAAGAGTCTGGTAATTAGACATAGGAATAAATAACATAGAGACCAAGGAGCAAATATGCAATTTAAAGAATTAAATATAATGCAGCCTATTTTAAAGGCATTAGAGAAAGAAAATTATGAAGTTCCAACACCAATACAGGAAAAAGCAATTCCGTGTATTTTAAGCGGAAGGGATTTAATTGGCTGTGCCCAGACCGGAACCGGAAAAACAGCAGCCTTTGCCATACCAACGCTGCAACTGCTAAGTGAAGATAAAACCATGGGTACACCGCAGCGAAAAATAAAGGCTTTAATTGTAACACCTACCAGAGAACTTGCCCTTCAGATTTTTGAAAGCTTTAATACCTATGGTAAGTATACAAAATTACGTGCTTGTGTAATTTTTGGAGGTGTATCACAAAAACCCCAGGAGGAAGATTTACAAAAAGGTGTGGATATACTTGTTGCAACACCCGGCAGATTGAATGATTTACTAAATCAAAAACGGATTGATTTAAAGTCTGTAAAAATATTTATTCTGGATGAAGCTGACCGTATGCTGGACATGGGATTTATTGATGATGTCAAAAAAATAATAGCGAAGACACCGGTTAACAAGCAAACCTTGCTTTTTTCTGCTACCATGCCAACAGATGTCGCAAAGCTGGCAAATAGTATGCTCAAGAATCCTGCGAAAATAGAAATTACACCGGTATCCTCAACCGTTGAAACCATAGAACAATATGTATACTATGTAGATAAAAATAATAAGAAGAATCTGCTGGTACATCTGCTGAAAAACGAAACCATAGTCTCGGCGCTGGTATTTACCCGTACCAAGCATGGGGCCGATCGAATTGTCCGTCAATTGGCAAAGGATAATGTGACAGCCCAGGCAATACATGGTGATAAATCCCAGGGAGCCCGTCAAAGTGCTTTAAATAATTTTAAAAATAAAAAGTTACGAATATTAATTGCAACGGATATCGCGGCAAGAGGAATTGACATCGATGAATTATCCCACGTAATTAATTATGATCTGCCAGATGTTCCTGAAACATATGTACATCGTATCGGACGGACCGGCCGGGCCGGCCTTGGTGGGGTGGCAATTTCATTCTGTGATTTTGATGAGAAAGAACAGCTGGAGGATATACAAAAACTGACCAGGAAACGGTTAACAGAGGTGCAAGAACATCCGTATCCATTGGTAAACAATTTTCCGGCACCAAAAACCACACAGCCAAGGAGAGATGGGACACGCGCAGATACAACAAAGCGTAATACTCCTCAGAAAACATTACGTAAATCCGCCGGGGCTCCGGAGAAGACCTTGGCACAAATAAGCTCCGGACAAACGGTTTCGAGACAAACAAATTCGAAGCAAACAAATTCGAAGCAAACGAATTCGAAGCAAACAAATTTCAAGCAATCAAATTCGAAACAAACAAATTCAAATCAGACAAATTCGAAACAAACAGGAACCTCACCTGATAAAAAGTATCGTATGACTGCAGATGGTACCTTGAAAGAGAAGAGGAGCTTTTCGAAATTTTCTAAGAAGGATAGAAAAGAGAATGATAATTATAAAAAGAAAAATTATAAAAACCAATAGAATCCTTTGTTTAGCAATACAATTGTAATGTCATTTTTTAGATAGGTTATGAAAGATAAGATAGATATGTTATATAAAAAAGCTTCTTCGCCAATCGAAGAAGCTTTTTTAGTACGGTACACCGTATATCACATAAGTTGTATATAAAGACTAGTAATTATTTTATACCCAGTAAATTAGAAAGAAACAATAATATGTGCTGGTAAAGCATGGTCTGAAAATTTTGATAAAACTAAGATATAAGAATTATAACAAATGCAAGTTATAGAAATCCTGTTAAAGCTATGATGTAAGACTTATGACAAATGCATGTCATAAAAATTTTTATAATACTATGATAAGAATTATAGCAAAAGCAATTTATAGAAATCTTGTCAAAGCTATGTAAAACTAATGACAAATGCAAGCTATAAAAATTTGACAAAATTATAACAATAATAGGATTTTAAGCCTCGTATATTTCTTTAGAACCAGAGATAGAGGCGGAGATTGCTTTCTCTACGATTGCTACGGCTCCGGTTTTATCATGGTTTTTCAATGCTTTTAAGATTTCCTGTGCACTGCTGCAGATCACTTCATTACCATGTTTTTGAATAAATCTTATCCAAAGATGGGTAACGGGAACGCGGAAGGATCGATAGATTAAGGGGAGCAAAGTATTTTGACTGGTCATGGCCAATTCATGATAAAAAGAGAAAGCAGCTTCGGCAGCTTTTTCACTATTATCGTTTAGCTGCATCATCTTATCTAAATAGTGCTCCAGGGAGGTTATATTCTCATCTGTGTGTCGGTCCACAGACAATTCTACCGCCAGTTTATCCACAATCATCTTAATTTCCAGAATAGAGCGAATCTCATCCCGATGTAGTTGTCCACCGTTGTAATTCATGATGGAAAGAAGCGTCTCTACGGTACCATAGCGGCGGTAATCAATTACAAATACTCCGGAACGGGGGATTACTCTTAAAAACCCTTTCCTGGAAAGTTCAGCAATTCCGCTGTTTACTACAGCGCGGCTGACCTGCATCTGATCCGCAAGAATACGTTCGGGCGGAAGCTTTTCACCTATTTTCAATTTTCCGGATAGAATCATTGTTTCGAATTCCCTGACAAAAAGTTCTTTTAATGTAGGGGCTTTTAATTTTGTGAAGTCCATTTGTATTCCTTTCTGAAATTCAATAACATTCCCCAAACTGGTATAACCAGATAACAAAAAAAATATCATAATTTGGAATAAAAATCAATAGAATAATATGCCTAAAAGACTTTAACAGACAAAATAATAATAAGTTTGATAAATACTTGACAATGTCGACAAAATTTCATAAGATTGAAATATGTTGTACTACTGGTATGACCAGACTGAAAAGCATGATTCACAAAGGAGGAAAAAAATTATGTTTCGTTTTAATTATGGGGAGGGTGCAGAAGTTCTAAGTGTTTGGATAGTATGGATTTGTGTGTTTTTTATCCTGTTTTTACTCAACGAAGTTACCCGCAGATTTCGAGGGGCCGGAGTCTTGGGTTTCGTGGTATTACCAGCCATACTTTCGGCTCTGTGGTTTACA
Source organism: Bacillota bacterium (assembly GCA_023443925.1). The sequence continues at coordinate 27,420 of JAEZSL010000205.1, forward strand.
GTGATGAAAGAAACCACCTACACAGATTGGTTCCATTTGGCTAAGGTATACTCGGCGACAGCAGGCTGTATTGGCTTCTGGTGTATCCGCCATGTACGCGGTACCAGCAAGAAAACCGGTAAAGAATGGGCACTGGCGGATAATAAGATAGCTCTTTGTTTTCCGCCATTGATACTTGCTGTCAATATTTTAGAAGCGGTAATACGTGATTTTGAAGTGGGCAGCAAATATATTATCATGGCTCAGGATGCAACGGCAGATGCACCTGTAATGCTGATGGGTGGGTCCTGGAACTTTATGAACGGAATTGCCGGTATTTTGAATATAGTAATTATTACAGGTTGGTTTGGTATCAAGATCAGGAAAAAGACAGTAAAAGACGGCAGCCGGGATATGATTTGGCCGGATATGCTGTGGTTTTATATTCTTGCATACGATTTATGGAACTTTGCTTATACCTACAACTGCCTGCCCCACCATGCATGGTATTGTGGATTTGCGCTGCTGTTAGCACCGACCTTGTGTGCATTTACAGTCGGTAAAGGAGCATGGCTGCAGCACCGGGCTCAGACCCTGGCACTGTGGTGTATGTTTGCCCAGACCTTTCCCTTATTCCAGGATTTTGGAAAATGGCGGGTAGACTCCACTTATAACCCTGCCATATATTTTACAGTCAGCTTTTTAGCCTTGGCAGTAAATATTGCTGTAGTCGTTTACATGATTTATAAATGGAAAAAGACAAAACGCAATCCTTACAAGGGTGAACTATATACCGATTTAAAAGAATATCAGACTATTGCAGCCCTGGCGGAGCATAATTAAATAGAATAAATTAGGCAGAACAAAATTATGCAGAATAAAATTAGGAAGAGCAAAAATAGGTCTAACCCTTTTACCCAATTCGGTCTATTCAATTTAGAGCAGCTCATCAGAAATGAAATGACATAAGGACAACATCAATTTGCACGTTTGTTAAAGCACATAGATAGGAGCACAAAATGAAAGAAATTCGAATTTTAGAAATCAAGGAAAGTATATTTGAGGACAATAACAAGGACGCAAAGCTTCTTAGGGAACAGTTAAAAAGTGAGAATACCTTTTTATTGAACCTGATGAGTTCTCCGGGAGCAGGAAAGACGACTACTTTGGTAAATACAATCAATCGTCTGAAAGACAAACTTAGTATTGCGGTTATGGAGGCAGATATTGATTCGGATGTGGATGCCAGGACGATATCTGAAACGGGAGTAAAGGTAATCCAGTTACATACCGGCGGAATGTGCCATTTGGATGCAGATATGACCAGGCAGGGACTGAAAGGACTAGATGCAAAGGGAACCGATTTGATGATTCTGGAGAATGTGGGAAATCTGGTATGTCCAGCCGAATTCGATACAGGAGCTACGAAAAATGCAATGATCTTAAGTGTACCCGAAGGGGATGACAAGCCGTTAAAATACCCGCTTATGTTTCAAATATCGGACGCTCTGATTATTAACAAAATAGATACCCTGGGAGTATTTGACTTTAATCTGGAACTGTGCATTAAGAGAGTCAAAAAGTTGAACCCTGATATAGCCATATTCCCGATTTCCGCTAAAACGGGAGAAGGATTAGAAGCGTGGATTGAGTGGTTATATAAAGAGGTGAAAGGGGAGTAAAACTATGGAGCAGGCAATTACAAAGATGTATTTTCCGGAAGGTTATAAATGTAAATATAATGAAAAGGTAATGGCTCTTGCCAATATGCTGGGCCGGAAGGATCCCAGGAAGAACGGCTATAAATGGGATGATCCGGAATATGTTATATTGGAAGCCGGCATTGATGATGATATGGCTGAAGTAGGCCTGGCCATGGGCTATTATACCAAGAGAACCGCTGGGGAAGTAGCCCGGATTATGGGGAAATCCGAGGAATACTGTCATGAACAGATGATGAAGCTGGCAGTGTACGGTACTTGTTTTGTAAATGTGATTGATGGAGTAGATACCTTCTGGCATGCAGAGAGCTGGATTCCGGGTATTATGGAGATGATTGTAAACAATCTGGAGGTTGTGAACAAATATCCCATTGTAGCTTATGCCATGGAGGCATACGGAAGAGTCAGAGGGCCTATGAGCGCGGGTATGTTTCCTCCCGGAATCGGCCTCATGAGGGTAATTCCCATTGAGACCGCCATCGAAGGCAATAGCCGCAGGGCCAGTTATGAAGAAGTATCTAAATATTTAAATGATAATAAAATTTTTTCCTGTTCTCCCTGTTCTTGCCGTACGGACCGAGAAGCCATGGGAGAGGGCTGCGGTCATCTAAAAGAAGATATGTGCATCCAGATGGGTCATGCAGCAGAATATTATATCCGTACCGGCCGGGGACGGGAAATAACCAGAGACGAAGCTTTTGAAATCATTAAGCGGGCAGAAGAAAATGGTTTAATGCACCAGATTCCGAATATTGACGGCTCCGGTAAAACTCATGCGATTTGTAACTGCTGCGGATGTTCTTGCCTGTCCCTGCGTTCCGGAACGATGTATAAGAATGTGGATATGTTACGTTCTAACTATGTGTCAAAGGTGGATAAGGATAAATGTGTGGCTTGTGGGCAATGTGTGGAAAATTGCCCTATGAATGCCATGAAGCTGGGACAAAAACTTTGCTCCAGCGGACCTGTGACAAAGGATATTACAACCACCTATACCCCGAGAAACAATGACTGGAAGGAAGAAGACTGGAATGCCGATTACCGGACCAACCGTCAGGAGGTTGTGGATACCGGTACGGCTCCCTGTAAAACCAGCTGCCCCGCCCATATTGCGGTG
>JAEZSL010000248.1 GCA_023443925.1 Bacillota bacterium
CCATCTTCGCTTTCTAATTTCAGCGCATGCCCTTCCTCCACTTCTTTGTAGGCAAAGGCCAGTACACGAAGTCCTTCTTGGGAGAATTCACGATTCTTATTCAGTATCTTATCTATGTCGGCATCGGTAATACTCCTGATACCCTGAGCTGTTCTAATGTTTACTGTCCTGTTTAAAAGCTCATCAAGCGCGCCTTTTGTTAACAAAGTAGGTACACTATGCAGTTCATAGATGGTACTCATAAGTTTTCTCTCAGAGTCAAAGGGAATTTCATCGATTCTAGGCATCATATCACGGATTTCTTCATCTAAGAGCTGAATTTTTCTTGCCATTTCAAGAAGCGCATATTCTGTGGGGTCACCAATTGCAACACCATTGTGAATGGAAGCATCGTTTGTCAGAATCGCATCGTAAAGGAGGTATCTGTGCAGCTGATTTTTTAAATTAAGCTCATCTATATTCAGGGTTTCTTCACCGATATAGATTTGCTGTACCGTCATTTTATTCTGGGTAAGCGTTCCGGTTTTATCGGAACAGATTACGGATACCGAACCAAGGCTTTCTACAGCCTTTAATTCTTTGATAATAGCATTTTCTCTGGCCATCTTTTGTGTTCCCATGGCCTGGACGATTGTTACAATGGAACTTAAGGCTTCCGGTATTGCCGCCACGGCCAGAGCCACGGCAAACATAAGGGAATCCAGTAACGGCACATTACGAATCATACTAAGAACAAAGACAACAGCACTGATAATCATGATTACAATGGCTAACTTACTACTGAAATTATCCAGACTTACCTGCAGAGGTGTTTTCTTTTCCTTTGTGTCATTCATAAGAGCAGCAATTTTACCGATTTCAGTATCCATACCGGTTTCTGTCACCAGTACCACGGCTCTTCCGTAAGTAATTAAACTGCCTGAAAAGGCCATATTTACTCTGTCGCCCAGAGGGACTTCCTCCTCCAGGGTGATATCACTCTTATCAACGTTAGTGGACTCTCCTGTCAGCGAACTTTCATTTACCTGAAGTGAATAGTTATTCAGGATTCTGCCGTCTGCAACTACCATATCTCCGGCTTCCAGCATGAGAATGTCACCAGGAACCACTTCTTTGGAGGGTATCTCTACTCTTTTTCCATCTCTTAATACTTTTGCATTGGGGGAAGACAGGGATTTCAGACTTTCCAGAGATTTTTGCGCCTTTTCATGCTGTACCGTTCCAAGTATTGCATTCAAAAATATTACAGCAAGAATTACGATAGTACTTTCGAGATTACCGGATAAACTGGAAATAACCGCAGCAATTACCAGAATTATTACCAGAAGGTCTTTAAACTGTTCAGCAAATACCTGAAGTACACTCTTCTTTTTTGCTTCCAAAAGAGTGTTTTCGCCCACTCTGCCTCGAATTTCCATTACCTGTTCCGAAGTTAGACCATCCTTTGTCACCTTCAGTTCCTTCAGGGCTTCTTCACCTGACAATTTGTACCATTGCTTCATTCACTCACTCCTTGTATTTTTATTAAACAAAAAAGACTTCTAATGGAGGCAAGAGGATTATCTTCTTGTCTTTCCATTAAAAGTCTTGTAACCAAAATTGGCATGCACACCCAGCATAATTAGTCTGCGAGTGTTGGATTGTGCATTAAAACTACTCCCTTTTATCAGAAAAAACATATTTTCTTTATGAACCCATTATATTTAATAAATATTTATGTGTCAACCATGATGCAGTAATTTCATGGAATGGCATCATATTTCTGAATTTTCGGGTGATGTATTAGTCAAATGTTACAAGAAAACACCTTAAAACTAGTAATAGTAAATTTATTATGCTTCTTAATTCTAACTAATATGCATTTGTTTAAGATAATTACTCCGTTCTTAAGACTACCTTATGACATAAATTTCTGCTGACTTCTTAGGCTTTTTAATCCAAGGCCCACATCATTTACGCATGGATCAATCTATTTTCAGCAGATACTTAACTTTATGTAAAACACTTTTGTTCGACTTTCCGATTTTTATGTTCAACTAAAGAATGACCTTCAATTATTAATGTTTTTAAGTTTTAAAAACATTAACTTAATATTTTATCGTATTCAGCAAAAAGATTTACTCATTATTAAGAACATGATAAAATTACTTAAAAGGAGAACGAATATGGACGCGATTGATTATGCCATTCTTGATGAACTTAAAGTAAATGGAAGGGCTTCTGCCTCTGAAATCAGCAAAAAAGTGAATCTATCTATTCCCGCAGTTGCCGAACGGATTAGAAAATTGGAGCAGGCAGAGGTAATTAGGCAATATACGATAAAAATAAATCGAGACAAGATAGAGAAACGCCTGCTGGCGTTTATCTTTATCAACATAGATAAAACGGAAGATATTGATAACTTTAGAAATGTGATTGTACAACATAATTGTGTTTTAGAATGTCATCATGTTGCGGGTACTTATGATTACTTGCTAAAAGTTATAGTAGAGGATACAAACGCCCTGGAAAGCTTTTTATCAAAGACGCTGAAGAAAATAAAAGGTGTTTCAAGCTCGAACACCATTATTTCACTTATAACTTTGAAAGAAGAGATCAATTATTAAAGAGGTAAGGATATGGTTTTAAAGGGACTTAAATTCGGGATGTTATTGCAATTTGCCGTTGGGCCGATGTGTTTAATGGTATTCAATACAACCACTACATACGGGTTTATTTATGGCTTGCAGGTTGTTTTTGCCATCGTTCTTATTGATGCTTTATACATTGTGCTATCCTGTGTTGGTGTTGCCGCTATCATTAATAAGGCAAAGGTAAAAGCAGCTATAAAACTGGCAGGATGTTTGGTGCTGGTTTTGTTCGGGGCGAACACAATATCGGGTGTTTTTGATTTTTCTTTGCTGCCCAGAATTGCACTAATCTCTAACACCGCAAGTGATAATCTATTTGGCCAAGGGTTACTGCTTACGGCATCGAATCCTTTGACCATTGTTTTTTGGAGCGGAATGTTCTCCACTCAAATGATAGAAAATAAGTGGAACAAAAAACAACTTTTTTTCTTCGCCATAGGTTGTGTTATGGCAACGATAACTTTCTTAACAGTTGTTGCTTTTCTGGGAAGTGTATTAAGTGACTTTTTACCACAGGTTATCCTGCAATTCCTGAATGTAATTATCGGTATTGTTCTGATCTTCTTCGGAATAAGACTTCTATGTAAAAAAGATAATGCAAACAATACAAACAGCTGACTATTAAGATTGGAATGAGTTGATGTTTTACTCTGATAAAGATAGTAGTTTTAGTCTTAGTCAGCTGGATGACTGACAAATACAGCTTTGAAAAATACAGATCTGAAAATACAGATTTTACAAATGCTGCTTCATCACTCTAACATTCTATCCAAAAGTTTTATTACCATCTCTGCCTTTACAAATTGACCTCCGATTTTTTGCTTTTGTTTATTAAAAAAGCTGCCATGATAATCCGTTCAGCAGAGCTTATTTAACCATTGGCTTTCAATAAAAGTATAAATAAGACCAAGCAATAGCAGCTCCATAGACTATTTACAAGTCCATAGAGCTGCTCCATATCATTTCTTACTTTCCTTTTCTCACGCCGTATTGATCGATTTCATGGCCCTCTATCGTAGTGTTTTTGGCTAAAGAGCCATCTGAGTAGAAGTAATACCACTTGTCGTCAATCTCCAGCCATTTGCCGGCGGCCAGGATGCCGTCCTTGTAATAGAGAACTTGCCCGGCATCATTTAAAGTCCAGCCCTGCGCAGTAGCAGAATCAATCGTCAGTTTTACGTACCGATGAAGCATGGAAGAAATCTCTGCACGAGTAGCATTACTCCTGGGATTGAACTTATTACCGGTGCCACCCATCATGACACCAGATTGCTGCATGGCCTTCACGGCATCTTTATAGGAGCTGCC
>JAEZSL010000264.1 GCA_023443925.1 Bacillota bacterium
TCATAATGGTGGAGGTAGTAGCATTTACGGTAATGTCGCCGGAGGTACCAACTGCTGCAATCTGATCAGAAGGCATGGGGTATATTAAATCTGCTTCTCCGGTCTGCAGCATGGCTGTACGGGAACCTGCTTCCGGTACTTCCTTAATGGTTACGGAGTTAACACCAGGTTTCGTACCCCAGTAATCCGGATTTGCTGTGGCTGTCATATGATCGCCTTCAACCCATTCTTTAAAGATATAGGGACCGGTTCCCACGGGATTCGTAATTAAACCTTCATTTCCGTATTTCTCAATTGCTGCAGGGCTGATAATACCAACCAGGGTTAATTTATTGATGAAAGGACTGTAGGGTTCGGCTAACTTAAATATTACCGTGGAATCATCCGGAGTTTCGATACTTTCAATCCGTTTTTTCTCCGTATCGCCGCTGGTAACAACGAAACGGCTTCTGGTGCGGAGATTGTTGTCCTTATTCATGATTCGTTCAAAATTAGCTTTCACCGCTGCTGAATTAAAATCGGTTCCATCGTGGAATTTAACGCCTTTTCTTAAATGAAACGTATATGTAAGGGAATCATCAGAAATCTCGTAGTTCTCAGCCAGCTGGCCCACGATATTCATTTCGGAATCAAACATAACCAGATTCTCGTATACGGCGCGGGATGCCGAAATGGATAAGGTATCACTTAAATTGTGAGGGTCCAAGGAACTGATACTTGTTTCCACTGCAATTACAAGATCGTTATCTGGTGCCGCACCCTGATTCGTTCCGGTTACTAATTCTGTCGTATCCTGTGTATTGGCTGCATCCGCCGGGGCTGCCGTATCTTCTTCGGAACCTTTTACATCGGGGCTGCCCTGTGTTGGTGTACTTTTGCTGCTGCATCCGGCCAGTGATAAAATCATTACGAATGCAAGGAGCATTGCCAGGATTTTTTTCATTTTTTTCATAAATTCTCTCCTTTTCCTTTAAATAATAGTTCCAATATATACTTGTTTTTAGGCGCAAAAAAAAGTACTTTCTATTGTCTGCGTCATTGCATCGTGCATATCATATGCTCTCTGTTTATTGCATTAATAAAAAATACTTTTCTCTTGGTTGATTGTATTTTAACAAACTCCTGTCCCATTGTCAATTGTTTTTTATTGTTTTATTCTTATTTTTTTATTGTTTCAATTCATATTTGTATTGTTTTTTGATCGTATAATTTTTTTGCTGGCTATGCCAGTCATTATGTGGTATATAAATATACCGTTATGCTTCTTTTTTATGAATTCTATTCTTTATTTTAGTCCAAGCTGTATATTATTTCACAATCTTGTCCATAGTTTCGATCACCTTTTGTAATTATATGCCTGGTTTCCAATTTCAATCCTCCCCTGTTAAGACATGTTTTCACCCATTGCCGCATATGGATATACAAGGCAGGTTAAAGCATATTTAACACTGTGATTAACCGAATCTAATATACCTTCGTGTTTTTACCGGGATAGATTAATACGATCCGGCTGCCATAACTTATATTTTTTCTATTGAGATATTTTAACTTCAGCTCAATATATGAAAGGCAGAGGTGCCAAAATGAACAAGCTTATGAAACTATTATCAGCCATAATTGTGTTCTGTATGATGTTTTGTTTTGTTGTTTATACCCAGAACCTGCCCTCGGAAAAAATCCGGACAACCGGAACAGATACCCTAGCTGGTGTAACCCAGCCCCCTGAAGCGGAAAAGAAATATACGATTGGCTGGTCCGTCTATAATAGTTCCTATGAATTTTTTCATTCCATGCAGGAGGGTGTACTTACACGAGCCGCAGAACTGGGTATAAACGTAATTACCCATGATCAGAACAGCAGTACCGTAGAAATGATAACGGGGGTCACCAGTTTACTTGATCAGGGAATTGATGCACTTTTAATATCCCCTTTTAATCCGGATGCAATGCCTGTTGTTACAGACCTGGCAAAAGATGCCGGGATCCCGGTGGTAGTTGTCGATATCGGCACAGGCGGAGCGGATGTTGACGCGTTTATAATTACAGATTCCTTTGCCGGAGGTTCCTTAGCAGGTGAATACGCCTTGGAGTTAATCCGCAATCACTCTATTTCAAGTAAAAACGCCGCTATTATAAAAGTAGAAGAGACAGCATCCCACGCCAGAAGGCGTGGTGAAGGTTTTAAAGACACTCTTATACACAGTGGTTTTACCGTGGTTGCAGAAATCACTGCCAATTCGGATCAGGTTTTAGGTTATGAAGCGATGAAAGAGATTCTGGCAGGATACCAGGATGATCTGGCTGTGGTATTTGCTGAAAATGACAGAATGGCTTTGGGAGCAGCACAGGCCATTGATGAAGCAGGGAAAAAAGGCCAGATTATGGTTATCGGCTTTGATGGTGATCCGGCAGCCATAGAAGCAATTAAAGAAGGCTCCATGCAGGGCACCATTGCACAGCAGCCTTTTGAGATGGGTGTTTTGGGAGTTGATGTAGTTAATACCTTACTGACCGGCGGCAGAGTAATATATGATGATGTAGAGTCTAAGGAGTTATTTGTAGAAATTTATCTGATAGACGAAACAGGAAATCCAAGAAGATATATAGAATAAGGTTAATTTAAATGTATTAACCAAAACTTATATTTAACATATACTAATATAAAAAACTTATATGGAGATCGTAAATTGTATTATAAGCATTACTATTTTCCAAATATAAATAATCAGGAAGTTCTCCCAGATGTTAACAGCATGACTATGGGACAAATTAAAATGCCTGCCGATACTGTATTCAGGTATCCGGACAATCTGGAAAACGCACTTTCCCTGATCCGGGAAGCAGTTTCAGGTGAAAGTGAGGACAGAGCTTTTTACACCTATTTAGCAGAGAACGGACCTGATGAAGAGGCCAGAGAGATAATCACCGGTATACGTGACAATGAGATAAATCATTATAATCTATTCCGGAAGATATATTCAGATATTACCGGTGAAATGCCTAGAGCTGCCGATAACGAAGAATTTGTGCAGCCTGATAACTTCTGCGACGGAATAAAAAGAGCCTTAATTGGCGAACAGAACGCTGTACAAAAATACCGTCAGATTCTGTATGCTATGCAGCCCCGGGTTCATATTAATATGCTGGTGGAAATCATTACAGATGAAATACGGCACGGCATACTCTACAGCTATCTGTATTCAAAGTACGGATGTAACATATAATGAATAAAGCAGTGCAGGCATCTTATATTTCAGGGTAAGGTGCCTTTTTTATCGTATAGGGAAGGTCGCCCTATTCGATAAAAACCCTCCGGGGGATGCACATGACGCGCTTAAGGAAGATGTCACTGTAGTGACAGCACATCAGCGCTAGAGTCTGGCGAGCCAGACTCTTTCTTATCGTATAGGAAAGTTCGTCCTATTCGATAAAAACCCTCCGGGGGGATGCACATGACGCGCTTAAGGAAGTTGTCACTGCCGTGACAGCGCGTCAGCGCTAGAGTCTGGCGAGCCAGACTCTTTCTTATATTATTCAGCCGGTTGGTTACTTCTGCGTACTGGCTTCTATCTTCATTTTATAGATGCAGCCTCCGTTATTTCCTATATTTCTTTCTTAAATAACTTACCAGCTTAATAATAGAAATAATTATAAAATAGACAATGGTTGAATGTATGGTTCTTGAAAGACTTCGCTCTTCCACCCAAAAATACATCAATCCAAAATATAACACTATGCTGATAATTATTAATATGAGCCGGTTTAATATTGTCTTATTCATTATAGCTCTCCTTAAAAAACAATTTGATATTTACTATGATTATATATAGATTTATAACTCTAGTAAAACCGCCAGGCTCATCTTTGATGGTTTAAAGCAATTTGCAATTATTGGTATAGTCTACTTTAATTTAATACTGCGATTCCTATATTAAGATAAGTAGCAAATAAAATCCATAGCAGATATGGAATCATTAGATAACCCGCTATTTTATTAATCCTGTAAAATAATATTGTAGTTATTAATACTAATACATCTAATAAAAGTATAACTAAAACTGATATCCAGAACCACTCAAAACGGAAAAATACGATTGGCCACAGAAAATTTATAAACAGCTGTACCCAGTATAAATTAATAGCTTTTTCACGTTCAGGCGACTGAGGTGCCTGGTAAATAATATATGCTGCGATCCCCATCAGCAGATAAAGTATAGGCCAAACAACCCCAAAAAGCCATCCAGGCGGTGACAATGGCGGTTTGTTTAACGATGCGTAAATTTGCCCGACGTTACCGGACGATAAGCTGCTAAGAACCCCTGCCAGCTCGGTTATAAGTATGATTGAAAGTAATTGGAACCAATTCACTTTTTTCAACATAAGATAAGCACCTCCATATTAATATATTCGGGTTATGAACAGCTTATTCTTTCGGTTCTTAAGCCTTAAAGCGACTTCATATTAGCAGTCAGGATTATTTACTTATTCCACAATCTGAAGTATCATCACCTTCCAAGTTCGCATTGGCAAATTCGGGATCACGGATACGTCCAACTATAATAATTGCAGCAAAGAATATAGTAAAGGTAAACACAAATGGCAAACGGCGGTCAATACTTGATAACCATCCGGCAAAATAGCCAAATGGTGAAGCAAATGCAATGGTAAAGGACATAATCAAAGCATTAATTCGGGCTCTCTCCTTCGGATTAATGTTTAGCTGCAGCAAGGTATCTTTGCGGGGTACTACAAGTGCACTGGCTACTGCGGTGGCAAAGACATATATGATAATAAGCGGTATACTGCCAATTGGTGCCAGTATCAGTAATAGCGAACACACAGCATACAATACCAGCCCAATCCACATAGGTATCCTAAATTTCACAGCTTCCAAACGGTGCTGTATCCCAACCATGAAAATCAACATAACAGCCGCATTCAAAATAGGAAAAAAAGCCAGATAACGGTCTGCTATGCCCAGCCTTTGGTTTACGTACAAGCTGAAAAAATTAGTACTGACAAGATTGGCAATATACAAAACTACTGAGACGCTAAGCACTTTCACAATCTCTTTATTCTTTAGCACTTTGGGTATCAGATCCTTGTATTCGTATAACATCTTAATAACTGTAGTATTTTTCGTTTCCGCCATACGGATCTTTCCCTGTCTGGTTTCGTCACAATGCCGATAAGTTATAATGACCTTAATCAGCATATTCACAGCGAAAACAAGATAAAGAACCCGTACCACCGGAATCACAGTAAAGGAACTAATAAGCAGCCCTGAGATTGGTGCAAAAAAGATTGCAACCAGACCACCTATATTCACCCAGGTATATATTCCTAATAGATCCTTGGGATCTGCATCTTCAATTAATAAACAATACCACGCCGTCTGGTTAATCTGCTCAAAGCTGTTAAATAAAACTGCGATTAAAAACAACCAAAAATTACCCGAAACAGCCCATATAAAACAGGCAACACTCCAACCAAAGAAATCACCCATCATAGTTGTAAATTTACGCCCCATCTTATCGGTGATTATTCCACCAAAAAAGGAAAAAAACACCTGGACAAACATAGCTATCGATAGAATCAATCCGATTTGAACATCCGTTATTCCCTGGGTGTACATATAGAGTGTGGCGTAAGGTGCTATTAGATTATACGGTATCCCCCAAAGAGGCTCCATCATAATTAACGTTCTTGGATTTCCTTTGTTATGTATTAATAATTCAATTAGCGGGTGCTTTCGCAGCGTTTTTATTTTCTTTACTGTACTCACTGGTTTCTCCATTCTGCGTCTTCTATATTTATGTATGCTAATTCAGTTTTTACAAACCAGGTAAAAACTACAGACAATGTTTTTATTATACACTATTTTTACCAATTAAGGAATCTCCAGCAGATAAAAAATTGGGCTGGTGAAAAATTCAAAGAATAAATTATTAGAAGAGAATATTAATCCTAATTCTCTCCCGGGTCTATATCCTTTCATTTTTCGCCAGCCCCTGGGATAATTCAAAGCAGTATATCACCATCCGAAGGTTTCTTTATTTTTATAATTCTGCTTGAAGTCCATACATTTTGTATATTTCGTGTCTTCTTTTAGCAGCTCAAAACAAAAAGCCAACCTGGATTATTCCTTAGTAGCCTGTATATTTACAACTATAATCAAATTAAAACGTCAGTAATATATACTAATAATATCAAAATAAATATTGCTGCTGTTATTATCCACCCGGTTTTAGTTGGAATTCTTTTGATAAGGCGATATTTTCCGCATTTAGGACATTTCAAACTGATGGATGGTATTTCCGTTCCACATACACCACATTTATATAAGTTCATCAATAAACACCTCCTATTATCTTTTTTCATGCCTTTTATTATATTTTTCTTTTATTATTTGTTGTATGACAGATAAAATGGCTACCACTATAAACATTATAATAAGTAGTTCTAAATCAATGAACATATCTTTACTTGCTTTCATTGCCAGCCCAATGACTTCTTGTAATAAAATGAAACCTAGTAAAAATAATTCATTTCTTATTATATTTTTTAATATTTTCAATATTAACCTCCACCTAATAATTATCTTCTTATTCCTCCAATATCATTTGCAATATTTTACATATCTTTAGATTACTCTCTCCAACAAATAATGTCAATATTCTGTTTGGATGACTTATATGCAACCATGAGTTGCCTAAAAGTATAGGGTGCTTTATGGACTGCGCCTGTTGACTTTGATACAATACTCTTATCAAAATCAAGGAGAAACCTTCTATGAATTTTTCAGAAAAACTTTTAACGCTCAGAAAGAGTAAAGCTTTAACACAAGAGCAACTGGCAGAACAGCTCAATATTTCAAGACAATCCATATCAAAATGGGAATCAGGGCAAGCTATACCCGAGGCAGATAAAATAGTGGAGTTAAGTAATATATTTGACGTTACAACAGACTACCTTTTGAAACCTTCAGAAATAGATGAGTTATCTGTAAAGACTGAAATATTAGAAAAACAGCAGCAGCAAATGCTGCTCAGAGAGAAAAAACGTGACGTTATCCACCATTGCATTATTGATTGCGTTGGTGTTTATCTATTATTCTTTGCTGTTTATTTTATTGGGCATTTTTATTTTAAGATATGGAATCCATCAATTATCTTTGCGGAATTTTTAATTGCTACAGCCATAGCAATTTTTATTTGTATGAGGAATATAAAGAAGGGTTTATAATAGTTATATATTCCAACATTTGCATTACCTGAGCTTATAGATTTTATAGAGCTTTCTGCTATGATTCCATATAAGTGTCTCATATGAGTCATGCAAAAAAATAAGAGGACTTCCCAAACCGTTCTACGGCCCAGGAAATCCCTAAAATAAAGTTTTATTAGAATTTCAAATCTTGAAAACATTCCTGTTCAATAAAACTGTCCACCAGTTTGATCCGGCGTGGACAAACGGTGGACAGTGGACAAGATTCTTTATTTGTTTTGTAGATTTAATTATATTTATATTTGCTTAAGCCTAGAATTTACCTGCGTCAGCGGCTTGTTGGATCGCTACCGCTACTGCAACTGTTGCACCAACCATAGGATTATTTCCCATACCGATCAGACCCATCATTTCTACGTGGGCAGGAACGGAGGAAGAACCGGCAAACTGAGCATCGGAGTGCATTCTTCCCATAGTATCTGTCATACCGTAGGAAGCAGGACCTGCTGCCATGTTATCAGGATGAAGTGTTCTTCCTGTACCGCCGCCGGAAGCTACGGAGAAGTACTTCTTGCCCTGTTCAACACATTCTTTTTTATAAGTACCTGCAACAGGATGCTGGAATCTGGTAGGATTGGTGGAGTTACCGGTGATAGAAACGTCAACACCTTCTTTATGCATGATTGCAACACCTTCGGTTACATCATTTGCACCATAGCAGTTAACTTTTGCTCTGTCACCTTTGGAATAAGATTTGCGGAATACTTCTTTTACTTCGCCGGTATAATAATCCATCTGTGTTTCAACGAAAGTAAATCCGTTAATTCTGGAAATAACCTGTGCAGCATCTTTTCCAAGACCGTTTAAGATTACTCTTAAGGGCTCTTTTCTAACCTTGTTAGCGGATAAAGCGATACCGATGGCACCTTCTGCAGCTGCAAAGGATTCGTGTCCTGCTAAGAATGCGAAACATTTTGTTTCTTCTTCCAGTAACATCTTTCCTAAGTTACCATGTCCTAAACCAACTTTTCTCTGATCTGCAACAGAACCGGGAATACAAAAAGCCTGGAGGCCTTCGCCGATTACGGCTGCGGCATCAGCTGCTTTTCTGCAGTCTTTTTTGATTGCAATGGCAGCGCCTACAAGATATGCCCAACAGGCATTTTCAAAACAGATTGGCTGAATATCTTTTACCTGATTGTAAACATCAAGGCCGGCATCTTTTGTAATCTTTTCAGCTTCTTCAATAGAAGCAATGCCATAGCTGTTTAATACAGCATTTATTTTATTAATTCTTCTTTCATATGATTCAAATAAAGCCATTTTATGTATCCTCCTCTATTATTCTTTTCTCGGGTCAATAATCTTAACTGCGTCAGCAACACGTCCGTATTGTCCCTTGGATTTCTCATAAGCGGTATTGGGGTCATCACCTTTTTTAATGAAATCAGTCATTTTACCTAAGTTAACGAACTGATAACCGATGATTAAATCTTCTTCATCAAGTGCAATACCGGTTACATAGCCTTCTGCCATTTCAAGATAACGAGGACCTTTTTTTAATGTACCGTACATTGTACCAACCTGGCTTCTTAAACCTTTTCCTAAATCTTCAAGTCCGGCACCGATAGGTAAACCGTCTTCGGAAAAAGCACTCTGTGTTCTGCCGTAAGCGATCTGTAAGAAAAGTTCTCTCATGGCAGTATTAATAGCATCACAAACCAAATCGGTGTTTAAAGCTTCTAAAACCGTTCTTCCCGGAAGTATTTCTGCTGCCATAGCTGCAGAGTGAGTCATACCGGAACATCCGATTGTTTCAATCAATGCTTCCTGAATAATACCATCTTTAACATTTAAGGTTAATTTACATGCACCTTGCTGCGGTGCACACCAGCCAACACCATGTGTTAAACCGGAAATATCCTTTACTTCCTTTGCTTGTACCCATTTTGCTTCTTCCGGTATAGGTGCTGCCCCATGGTTTACGCCCTGCGCAACCGGACACATCGTTTCTACTTCATGTGAATAAATCATGTCAAGACTCCTTTCAATGTACATAAATATGCTAAACTGCGGAATGTTATTATTTTAACATCGCACTCGCACCTATTTTCTCATAAAAAAACAAAATAGTCTATAGTTTTTCATAAAATTTATGAAAAATGTACTTCCATTTTCAGGCAGAAGAAAGGCTGCGGCACTCTATTTTAACAGGCCGCAGCGCTTTATTTAACCTTGACGGAAACATATTTATTGTCTTTTAACGTGAATCTCCACAGGTATTCCCTGGCTTCTCCGGCATAATCGATATTGATGCGTTTTGATGCAACAATCCCGTTATCCAGGGGGTATTTCGTATCCTCCAGATACAGACGGTCTCCGCATAAGTCCATACCGTAGTTATTCTTATCAATCCCCATAGCCTTACATAACTTGCCGGGGCCGCTGCATAAATTAAGGACTTTATCCGTTCCCCGGCGCTCTTTCATTAAATCCAGTCCTTCTGTCGGTTCCAGGGCACGCAGCAGCACCACTTCCGGCATATCCACGCCGTTAGTCACGATATTCATACAATAATACATACCATAGATCAGATAGATATAGGCATGTCCGCCTATCCCATACTGGACATTGGTCCTTCCGGAGGGGCTCCTTTTATAAGAATGGGCGGCCGCATCTTTTGTCCCCATATAAGCTTCTGTTTCAACGATGATTCCTTTTACAGTGCCTTCCTCCGTTTCATGCACCAGGGTAAGGCCTAAAAGTTCTCTGGCTACGGTAACGGCATCCCGCAGGTAAAAATCTCTTACTACTTTCATAATTCACTCTCACTTTGCCGTTCACGGCAGATATATTGAAATTAATGGGTAAAGATGTTTAACTAATTTTGTTCATTAAAACCGGTAGGTCTCACTTTTGTTCTTTATTATACAAAAAGACAGCTGCAGTGTCAAAACTTTACATTAAAAATAAGAATAGTAAAGATCAGTTTCCACTGCAGCTATGATATTTTGTGATACTTATCTTATTTAAATGTTACTATATCTCGTATTACTTATCTTATTTAATATTGTTACGATATCTCGTATACTTAGCTCATTACAACATCCACCAGTTCGCCTTCAGTGATTACGATTACATCACTAAAACCGATTGCCTTTAACATGGGCTCACTCTGCATTACTTATTTTAGTCTTCATTTTGTTTCTTTATTCTAAATTACTCATTCTATGATTACTTAGTTTAATCTGGATTTTGTTTTACCAAGTTTTACTTATCTATACGTTTCCCTTTTCACTCTACATCATTTATTAATTTTAATTTGCTTCAGTCCATAGTACTTAATTTAACCTTAGTTTTATTATTCATTCTGGAGTGTTTATTTTTTACTTTCATTAAGTTTTCTGCACCGTACTGCTTCTCTTAATTTTACTTTGCTTTTATATTTTTCACATTGATAATCAAACCTTTATTCTGCCCTCACTGTTTCATCAGCCGGTCTTCTCATTCAGTTCTCCCAGTCTGCATAATTCCTCTTCCACCAAGCTTTTCTCCAGCCGCTGAAATAATATCTCCGTTTCCGGGATTTTGGTCCCTGTCGGTATAAACCTCGTATTCCAATTAGATTTAATACCAAACCAATTCAGCACCTTCTCCGATGAAAAGGGCAGAAACGGGGCCAGCAGATTAGCATAGTTCACTGCAAGCTGAACACAGTTATATAGCGTATTCCTGCATTTAGCAGTATCTTCATTCCTGGTAAGCCAGGGCGCCTGTGCATCAAAGTATTTATTTCCATAATGAATGAAATCAAAGATTCCGTCTAAGGCTTCCTTAAGTTTTCCTTCTCTGATATTTTCCCCTGTCTTTTCATAGACTTGATCAATTTTACTTACTACTCCCATGGAGAAAACCCCGGCCGGTACCGTACTGCCGAAATATTTTTGAATAAATACCAGGGTTCTGTTTATAAAATTGCCGTAGTTACCCAACAGTTCACCGTTATGAATCTTGATATACTCATGCCAGGAAAAATCCGTATCTCTTTTTTCAGGGCCGTTGGCTATGAAAAAATACCTGAGAGAATCCGGGTCATAACGCTCTACGATATCCTTTACCCATATAGCCCAGTTCCGGCTTGTTGAAATCTTTTTTCCCTCCAGAGTCAGATATTCATTGGAAATGATATAGTCCGGCTGATGAAGACCTTCCCCGTGAGCCATAATTAGGGACGGTAAAATGATGGTGTGAAACGGGATATTATCTTTGGCATGAATATAGTAATGGAGAGCCTCTTCCCCCCATAACTCTTCAAATGCTACACCTCTTTCCTTAGCTTCAATGGCACTCATAGACAAATAACCAAGTACATTTTCCGCCCAGATGTAGATTTTCTTATCTTCATATCCTTCTTTTGGAACCGGTATACCCCAGTTTAAGTCCCTTGTTAGTGCACGGTCGCGAAGGCCTTCTTCCAGATACCTTCTGGTAAAGGAAACCGCATTTTTACGCCATCCCTTCCTTGTTAGAAGCAGTTCCTTCAGCCTGGCTTCTAACCTGCTGACTGCAATATATAAGTGCTTTGCATTCCGAAATTCCGGTTTACCACCGCAAATGGAACATTCCGGTTCCAGCAGCAGCTCCGGTTCCATTACACTGCCGCAGGCATCACATTGGTCGCCTCTGGATTTCTCACCGCATTGGGGACAGTTTCCCTTTACAAACCGGTCCGGCAGAAACTGCCTGCATTTTCCGCAATAAGCCTGAGGTGCTTCCTTTTCATATACAAGATCAGATTGGTATAATTTAAGGTGAAATTCCTTTACGAATTCCACATGCTCTGGCTGGGAGGTTTTCCCGTATCTGTCATAAGCAAAACCCAGCTTTTCAAAACAGTATAAAAATTCCGAGTGGTAGAAGTCACTGATTTCTGCAGGTGTCCTACCTTCCTGTTTTGCCCTTATGGTGACCGGAGTTCCATGACAGTCACTGCCTGAAACATAGTATACATCATCCCCATTGGCTCTATAATAACGCGCAATCACATCTCCCGGCAACAGCCCGGCTATGTGCCCTATATGCAGAGATCCGTTTGCATAAGGCCATGCACCTCCAATTAATACTTTCTTATTCACATGAATCCCTCACTTTCATCCAGGTTATAACAAATTATATGAATTATTTCATATTATGCTGCAAATTTTTATCGATTTATTAAAACAGCTATACGGCGTCTGAATAATTTCCATCAAAAAAGCTCTCACCCCCGAAATATATATTTCGAGGACGAGAGCCGTATAAGCTTCGTGTTACCACCTCTATTTTACCCGTATCTCACAATACAGGCCTCTGCAGCTACGGACATAAAATGATATATCGATAGCCTGGCACGTTAACGAGTGCATCCGTCGCAGCCTGTTCATTCCTAAATGAAGTCGGTGCGCAGCTCCAAGACCATTTTCAGAAACAACTTCCATACCCCTTCCCACCATACAGGGCTCTCTGTGATTTCGTTTATTTCTTACTCTTCTTTTCGTTGCTTTTAAAATATTATATCTAATTATGCAGTATAGTATGAGTTGCATAAAAAGTCAATATTGAATTTTATTTTATTATCTCAGATGAATTTTATTTTATTATCTCAGTATTGAATTTTATTTTATATCTCAGTATCGAATTTTATTTTATATCTCAGTATTTTATTTATAACTCATGGAATTTTATATTTTATACTAGATTTTATAATTTACGAGTGCTTATATCATTGCATCACACACGATTACAGATTTATGAAATCAATAATTAAGGATTAAGATATGTTCTTTCTATCTTCTGTTCAATTATATGAAGAATTTTTCTTTATGATCATCATATTAAATCTACCCTCTTTTATCAAAGCCGCAGTGTCAGAAACCTCTCTTCACAACAATCAGGATGAAGGAGCAGTGCCAAACCCTGCGGCTGTTTTTAGTTTAACCCGATTTTTCGGTATTTATTAATAATTCTTCCAGTTCGATTAAATTCTGTACCGGAGACCTGCAGGCGTGATTTTCACATAGATAATAAGCTGTATTGGCTTCCTTAATATGATAGGCCCCGGTATATTCAGCTAACTTTAGAAGCTGTTCCTGATTCTCCTTTGTTTTAACCAGGACGGTTATATCCGGCAGAAAATGCTTTGCCAGTAATTTTCTTAATTCCACTAGCTGAGAGTCCTGAGATAAAACAGCAATCAATTCTCTTGAAGGATACACCACCTGCATCAAAGCCATTAAAGAAAAACAATAGGCACTGGGATAATCCGCAATATTACGTGCAATATAGGTTAGCTGCTTATCGGCTGACTGCATCCATTCCGGATTGCCGGTAAATGCAGCCAGTTTTTGTAATACATAGGCTGCCACCGAATTACCGGAGGGTATGGCACCATCATATAATTCTTTGGGCCGGTGGATTAAGGTTTCCGCATCCGATCCATACAGGTAGAAACCGCCTTTTTCACTGTCCCAAAACTTTTCGAGCATAACACCGGCTAATGCTGCTCCATGCTCTAAATATTTCAAATCCAGAGTAGCTTCATAGAGTTCGATGAGGGCCATGCAATAAAAAGCATAATCATCAATATGTCCGGTGCCGCTGGCCTTACCGTCCCGGTAATGAACATAGAGCTGATTCTCCTGGCTTAAATTCTTTTGGATAAACTGTTCCGCCCTCTCAGCAGCCTGCAGATACGGCTCCCTGCCTAAGATTTTATATGCTTTTGCAAAGGCTGCTATCATAATTCCGTTCCAGGAGGTCAATATTTTATCATCCTTATGAAGAACTGTTCTGCCTGCCCGGTAAGCCAGAACTTTTTTTCTTAATACAGCGATTTTATCATTTTCCAGACCATTCTTTATTTCTCCGTGAAGTCTGTTGGGGATGTTTTCTCCTTCAAAATTACCTTTTGAAGTAATGCCATAGTAGTCATTAAAATAATTACCGTCTTCTTTTCCCAGTAAATCGATAATTTCCACCGGAGTAAAAACATAAAATTTACCCTCCACCCCTTCGCTGTCCGCATCCTGGGCACAGTAAAAACCGCCGTCTTCCGAGGTAAGTTCCCTGAGTATATACTCCATGATCATTTCCGCGATCTGATGGTAATGTTCCTTTTTCGTAAACTGGTAGGCTTCCAGATAGGTCAAAATAAGCAAACCGTTATCATACAGCATTTTTTCAAAATGCGGTACCAGCCACTTCTCATCCGTAGAATATCTGGAAAACCCATAACCAATATGATCAAAAATCCCACCCCGGTACATGCTGTCCAAAGTTTTTTCCACAGCAGTTAAGGCTGGTTTATCACCTTTATAATAGGCTGCTCTTAACAAAAACATCAGATTATGGGGTGTTGGGAACTTAGGAGCTCTTCCAAAACCTCCGTACTGCTTATCAAAATAACTGGTCAGGCTGCGGACGGCGGTAGCTATGAGTTCTTCCGTCACATCCTCCGGGGAACCCTCCTGGTCTGCTTCCGCTTTTAACGAGCCGGCAACTCCCTCACCGGTTTGAATCAGAGCGTTCCTGTCCTTTTCCCACTTTTCCTGTACTGCTTCCAGCAGATTGAGAAAACCCGGCATATGATGTCTTGACCTTTTTGGAAAATAAGTTCCGGCAAAAAATGGTCTCTGGTCCGGCAGCATAAATATAGTCAGCGGCCATCCGCCGCTGCCCGTTAATTTCTGGCAGACGGACATATAGATACTGTCTACATCCGGACGTTCTTCTTTGTCTACTTTTATAGCAACAAAATAGCGGTTTAGGTACTCCGCTACTTCCTCATCTTCAAAAGATTCATGAGCCATTACGTGGCACCAATGACAAGTAGTAAACTGCACCCATTCAGGAGTAGCCAATAGACAAGAATATCGGTTTATCTTCTGCTTTTGCTTTTGCAAAGGCTTCATCATTCCACGCATACCAATCAACAGGGTTATAAGCGTGTTGAAGTAGATATGGACTTTTTTCATTTATTAATCTATTGGCTACTTTATCAGTAGTAGGCACAGGCATCACCTTCCTTTCATATTTGATTTACAGTTAGTATGCTCATTTTTCTAAAAATAAAAACCTCACAGAATTTAGTGAGGTTAGGGTATGTAAATTTATTCTATCTATATGTAAAATGCTTATACTCGGGTATTGTGGGCAATAATTCCTTCCAATAATTTTACCCACTCATCTTTTGAATTTTGCTTCTTCGCTTCATTAACAATCGTTGAAAAATACTTTTTATCAAAAGAATTAAATTTATCAATTTCTTCATTCGGGTCTCGCCAAATAAGTCGTTTTATTTCCTGTTTATCAAGTGGTAATTCTGGGTCATAACCAAGAACTGGCTCAGAGTTTTCAGGAATACTAACGATAAAGATATTTTCTATCATTTCTGTAACCAATACTGCTGGACCAAATACGATTTTGCCTTTTATATTGGCTTCTTCCGATAGTTCTCTAAGAGCAGCTTCTTGAGGCGTCTCGCCATCTTCTACTCCACCTCCGATAAAAACATTTCTGAGTTTTTCCTTTACCAGTTGCTCTACAAAAAGAAATTTATTATCACGAATAATTATTAAGCTTGCACGCTCCCTCATGATTCTTACCTCATTCACCTAATATAAATACTCTACAAATAACCTCTATTTCAATTCTTTCCTCATAACCGCAAACTTATCTCGTTCTTCCACTTTGACAAATCCAACTTTTTCATATAATCGAACAGGTCCGGTACAATCCCATTCGTATCGTTCGTTGCGTATGGCTGGGAAACTCACGATGGCAATATATCCTTCGACTTTTGCGTCGGCTATGACTTGTTGTAAAAGAGCGGTAGCAACACCCTTCCCGCGATATTCCGGGGCAATTTCAAAGCACACCACAGCCTTTTCCTGTTTTTCGGCAGGCGCGTAGAAATGCGTTTCGGTACATGGTTCGATGGGAAAGTTCGCTCTATCGTTTGCATTGCACCAACCGACAGCCACACTGTCGACGAACGCCATATATCCGCACAGGATGCCCGCTTCAATCTGCTGCTCGGCAGCTTTTCGAGATATTTGACCGCCATTAAGCCCGTCTGCATTTTCGTACGCTACTTTCGCCTGCTCCTTAGACATCTGATACATCTGGCAATAACATCGATACGGGGAATTGTCTGTAAACGCGCGATTTTCAAAAAAATCGAAATAGTCCTCGGCAAGCTCCGGCGTGAGTGGTTTGATTGTAATATTCATACACTACCTCCGCTAATATAAATTCTATTTTTTAATTTTTAATTTTAAATTCATTAAAATCCTTAAGGAGTATTACCATACACTATACTCCCTGAGTTTCTACAATGCTTAACCCTGCACCCAGAATTTATCTCTGGTATCAGTTTATAGCCTGCGACTCTTCATCCGTCCGGCAGATTTGCAGGTGGGTTTAGGTTACACCGTACCACCTCCACTAATATAAACTCTATACCTATTATATTATTTAAAAACAATAATTTCAAGAAATTGTAATTTGGGCACAGTAACTTGAGTGCCACCAGCGACTGTTCTCATTCTTTGGCTTGTTTATTGTAAACATTTGGATTATAATATGCCTAATAAATATATAATAATTCGAAGTAATCTTAATAAGACACGGGAGTGTTTAGGTTGAAAAAACGAAATACAGTTTTTCAACATCTTGATTTATACGTGCGCCTAAGCGCACAGATGGGAGTTAGGTTGAAAAAACGAAATACAGTTTTTCAACATCTTGATTTATACGTGCGCCTAAGCGCACAGATGGGAGTTATAATGAATAAAACTAATATTGATCTTAAATTGCTCTTATCAAAAGGACATGTTGTAACAAAAACAATAAATGAAGCGCTGTACATAACAACACCCAAAAGGCTATCTACTAAATTTGAGAATAAAAATATGTCTTTAGACTCGTATGTATATACTCCGGATACATATAGATTACCTCTGCGCATTGACCTTTCTGTTAAAATCGATTCGCCGGGATTATTCTTACTGCTAGGCAATGGACACCTGAATTTTGGAACACCTTGGTCTGACAACAGACGAATTGACGATATAATTGAGCCTAATTGTAAACCCAGATTCTTTCACAACCATATTCCTATGGATGAGTTTGTTGATATATCTGTTATTTATGGTTTTACTAATATGCAAATATTAGTAAACGGAGAAGAACGATATTATTCAGAAAAAGAAAAATATATGAAATCAAAACTGTTAAAAGAGTTCAATCATAACGGCTTTGAACTTAAAGTAGCTTGCGCCAAACGGACAGATATGTATATCAAAGCATTGAGCATTACGGAATATGATGAATTACCTGCAATAGTACCCACGGCGATTGACTTACCAAAACCATGGACAAGCAATGAAGCGGTCACTGCGGGCCAAAAACCGAAATTTGATAGTTGTATCTCTATGCTGCCAAGTGAAATACAAGATGAAATTGTGTCGATGGATACTTTTTTACGCTCATTAAGACCAATGAAATTCAAAAGGCAATTAGAGAAATATGGTAATAAGATTACATATCTCGCATCCGAATATGGGTTTTCCTATGCGATCTATCCAAGCAATGATGTAATGTACCATTCCTTATGCTGGTACATAATAACAAACAGTAAACCCGAATTCTGGCACAGAAAAGCTGACATGATGGAAATGACTTTAAATAAACTTGCAGAGACTTCACCTGAGTTTGCAGAACGAATGTTTATAAACCTGAACGAATGTATAGCCTGCATCAGCGGATGTACGGTGAAAACATTATACGGGTTTAATGGCAAAAAAAAGTTAACCTGTCATGGTATAATGGAATTCAAAATGTGTGTTTCAGATTTTGAAGATGTACGAACATTTATTAATACTGTAAATAGCTTACTAATTGAAGAATCGTTACTGAAAAGCATATCAATATAGAAATACATGCTATAACTTCATTATTACCCCCCATAGACCTTGCAGCATTTGACTTTTACTGCAAGGATTTTGTTCCTGTGTATATGATATACTTTTTTCGAGGTGATAGAAATGGAATGGTTGGACAAAATGAATGACGCAATCAGGTATATTGAGAGCCATATTGCAGAAAAAATTGATTATACAAAGGTGGCAAATATCGCTTGTTGCTCTTTGTCTCGCTTTCAGCGGATGTTTACTTTTGTAACTGATATTTCGATATCTGAATATATAAGGCGCAGAAGAATGTCGTTATCTGCCGGTGAGCTGTTAAACAGCGATATTAAGATTATTGAACTTGCTTTAAAGTATGGCTATGAATCTCCTGAAGCATTTACAAGGGCATTCCAAACATTTCACGGGGTTAATCCAACGAGCGTCCGCAAGTTTGGCATATATAACACCTTTCCCCCCATCACCTTTCAAATATCAATTAATGGAGGTAATTTTAACATGGGAACAAAACCATTAGTACGTATTGAGGAACATAGCATGGAGAGAGTTGTTTCTTTCTTTGTAGATTGCCATGCCCCCGAAGAAGCTGCTTGGAATCTGCTGCGTAACTGGGTGATCAAAAATATATCAGACTACAAAGCACGCAGATATATCGGTTGTGCTCCAAATGGACATCATCCCAACGGCGATGAACATCAATCCAATGAAGAAATAGGCTCACATGCTTATACGGCACAAATGTTCCTTTTTGAAGATGAAGGAAAAAACGACACTTTTTTGGGTGCTGATGTATGTGATGCTCCAACAGGATTGTTTCTTGTAGGGGATGTTGTAATGAATGAATTCAATGATGATGGAGGTATTGACATCGGATCATCGATGCAAAAATCATATGGAGTTATGGCTGAATGTCTGAATGATATGGGTGGTTATGAATTTGAATTAAAGGAACGTCCTTTCTTTGAGGAGCATATTTTCTCAAATGAATGGTTTAACGGCAAGGGCGATCTGGCTGGATTCAAACTATGGCTGCCAATCAAAAAAATATAGACGATAACAAGTTTATTGCTAATAGTAAAAATGTTGACTATAATATATTAGATGAAAAACTGTAGAAAATGTTAATTAAGATTATTATTGTTGGAGGTGTATGCATGAACGAGCAGAGTGTCCAGAACAAAAAAGCATGGGAATACAGAGCATACGAATTTTGGAACAGCCAGGGAACCCCGTCGGATAAAGCTGAGTTTATCAAAAGCAATCCCATGGCAAGGTTGCGTTACCATCAAAAGTATTTTCAAAATGTAAATGGCTTAGAAATTGCCAACCCATGCGGCTCCAGCGGACAAAAGGCGGTTGCACTTGCTTTGTTAGGTGCAAAGGTGACTGTATTTGATATTTCAGAGGAAAACAAAAGATATGCCATGGAACTAGCGGAACAAGCAAATGTGAACCTTAATTATATTGTTGGAGATATCTATGATATTGATATGACTACATTTAAATCGCGCTTTGACATGTTGTATTTGGAAGGCGGCATACTGCATTTATTTGGCGATTTAAACCGCTTTATCGAAACATTATACACCTTGTTAAAGCCCGGCGGTAAGCTTGTTTTAAGCGACTTTCATCCATTTAGAAAAGTAAATCCGATTGGCTCATTAGCCATGAGTGTTCCTCAAACAAATGGCAATTATTTTGACTCCGGTTTTCATAATGCTGAAGTTGCGTTCAGGGACTTTTTCCCTCAAGAGGAACAAACATCATTTCCCGACTGTATTTATAGGTTTTATACATTAAGTGAGATAATAAACGCAGTGATCAATGCAGGTTTTACATTAAAAGAATTTCTTGAACACCCAAACTGGGAAGATAATAAGTTACCTGGTGAATTTACAATCTTTGCAATAAAGTAAAACTCTTCATAAATATGATACGGCTTAAATTAATTCACTAACCAAAAGAGTTTTAATGTAAACCTTTATCTATTTCACGCTTCACAACATATTTTATCTTATATAAAATGTATTTATATGTTCACGCTAAAAAAGGACACCCAATGATTACGTTTAACCTAATACCAGAAAGCTGTTCAAAATACGTTGAAAAGCTTTCTGGTATTAGAAATTATTTCTTAATAGCACCAGGATATCAACTCACAAAAACAACCGCATCTCAAAGTTATAAAAATATATGAAAAATCCTGGCATGTTTATTATCGTCTGTTACAAGAATATACTCTTCCATTACTCTTCCCTGAGCGTTTTTCGTCTGTGAAACAATCTGGTAACCAAACGCATCATAATACTCATGTCCCCCTAACCGGCTTGCATCCGTAACTAACCTGATTATATTGCCATCATAATGCAAGATACTAACCGCCGCAGGTACTTCCGATTCACAATAGGTTATTCTCACTTTATCAGGAATACCATGATTCACATTAACAAGAAAATTATAGAAACCGTCCGTATTATAGGTCATATTAAGATCATAAACAATATCATTATTGGATAAGGCATGTTCTATGGTATATTCTCTTGGCAGGGATGCCAGTTCTCTTTCCGGTGAATATTCAATGAAATTGGAGTTCATCTTATAATTCCTTTAAAACTATTCTTATTTATATATAATGACATAAGCAGGCAGATATGATAAGTATCGAGTTTTAGACAGTTATATATAAAGTGTATGCTGCACGTATTAATACATAAGTAACATTCATTTGATTCCTTTATTCTTTCGTTTTTATACATTTCTCCGGCTCGAGCTTGGTTAATTGCCAGCTGCCACCTTTCTCTTTTACATACTGCGCAATTTCGATATCCGTATCATTGGTCAGTTTATAAAAGACTATAAGATATTCTTTTCCATCATTTCCAGCAAAGGACAGATTTAATACATAGTCTCTTTGCATAACCGGATACATTTCTTTTATCATGGAACACCAGCCCCCATACCGGATCTGTACATTCGCCAGTGCATCGTGATACCAGCCATGATAAGGTGCACATAAGAAATCCTCTCCATGGAATTCCAGATTAGAAATCTTATATTGGCCCTTTTCTTTTATCATATCAAGAAACCCATAATAATACCCAAAAACCGCAGTCCCTTTTTTGCTGCCTTCAATGGTTTCCAGCTCTACAAAATACCGAATGATATTTTCTTTATTATCGTACAAAGGTACTTGCCTGTATTTTATCAGGCTGATATGGTAAATATTCTGAAAGGTTTTCTTATATTGTTCAAAGGATAGTTCGTTCTGATAAGCGGATGATAAGAAGTTATAGGTAACCGGGTAAGCTTGATCTCCGTAACCGATACTGCCGCAGCCGGCTTCTTTCCCGGGCTGGAAATTGGCTGCTTCCCGCAGGATACTAAAGTAATTGATAACGGTATCCTCCGGCGTACTCAGTAATTTATCCGGTATACTGATTTCCGAAGTTTTCTTCTCAAAATAGGGCTCAAAGAAACTCCAGGTAAACCGGTCATTTAGAGCCGGCAGTTTGGAAGGTCGGAAATATGTATCAATATCCGGTTTCATATCCGAAATTATGTTACTCCCATCCACTGTGGCCTGCTTATAGAATCTGCCGCCCATAACCATCGCCACCGTATCCTTATTTCTTTGGTATTGCAGCACTAGGTATAAACCGAAGACTGCGGCAGCGGATATAAGTGTAAGAATCAAAATTTTTCTTTTAGCTGTTATCTGCTTCAAAGGCTTTAAATTCCTTAACACCATTTTATTAAATTATATGGGTATAATGAAAATTAAGACATAGACTACGAAATTAGTTTGGATGAAATGATGGCTGGAGATGCTTGCCTGTAATAAATACTATATTTTTATTAAATATAGTATAGGCCTTTAAAAACAAGTAAATAACCTTTATAATTTTATTATAAGATTTCGTATGTAAAGGTCAATTTTGTGTATTTCATGAAATACACATTGAGAGACTTTTTACTCTTAAATCCTTATATACCATTATAAAAAACAGTGAGGTACAAATTATGAATATAACAGTTATTGGATGCGGACGCTGGGGTTCTTTCATAACCTGGTATTTGGACAGCCTTCATCATAATGTTACACTTTATGGACGTGAAAATTCAAAGCACATGCAGAGATTTTTAACAGAACGGAAAAATGAATTATTAGAACTCCCGGATTCCGTCCATCTGACTACGGATTTAAGCTGTATCAAAAATGCGGACACAATCGTAATCTCCATTAATGCCCAGGGACTCCAGGATCTGATGGATGAAATAAAACCTTACGATATTACGGACAAAATCTTTGTTCTGTGTATGAAAGGTATCGAAATAACAACCGGAAGACGATTATCCCAGATAGCCAACAACAATCTGGACTATTCCAATGATGTAGCCGTCTGGCTGGGGCCGGGTCATGTCCAGGAGTTCTATCATGGTATACCTAACTGTATGGTAATTGACAGTAACAATGAGTCTGTTAAAAAGCGTTTGGTTGATGAATTTTCCAGTGATCTGATCCGTTTTTATTACGGACAGGATCTGATCGGTAATGAAATCGGCGCTGCGGCAAAAAATGTCATCGGTATTGCTGCCGGTATGCTGGATGGATTACAGCTTACAACCCTAAAAGGAGCCCTGATGTCCCGGGGTACCAGGGAGGTTGCAAGACTGATCCGGGCCATGGGCGGCAATGAACTGTCTGCTTACGGACTGTGCCATCTGGGTGATTATGAAGCAACTGTTTTTTCCAAATTCAGTCATAACAGACAGTTTGGAGAAACTTATATCCTGGGCCAATCTTACCGGGAATTGGCGGAAGGTTATTATACCGTAAAAGCCATGCTGAATCTGGGAAAGAATTACGGCGTCGAACTGCCCATTTGCAGAGCCGTTTACGAAATTCTTTACAAAGATAAATATGCCAGAGAAGTATTAAATGAACTCTTCACCAGAAGTTTGAAAAGCGAGTTTTAAATGCCCCTTTCCAACTCATTTAATACCCTTTTTACCGGCATTTTTATTTCTCCTCAGTCTCATTTGCAGTTTCATTTTCTATTTCATTTGCAGTTTCATTTATAGTTTCGGCCCCCATTTCCATTTTTGCAAAACGGCCTCTTGCAAAGGTAAGGATGCAGCCGAAGAGTAAAAGGAATATGGAAATAAACTGTGAGGTAGACAAAACTCCGACACTTCCGCGGATTAAATCTCCTCTGTAAAATTCCAGGATAAATCTGCCAACACTATAAAAAATCAGATAAAAACCGGCAACCTGTCCGTCTGCTTTCACTCGTTTTGCAATCAGCACCAGTGCCAGGAAATTTAAAAAGTCCAGTCCGCTTGATATTAACTGTGTAGGGATAAGGCGAATACCGTTAGGTGCATAGTCAGATTCATGAAATATAATGCCTAAGATACTATTGGTTTCAAGCCCGTAGCAGCAGCCTGCCAGAAAGCATCCCAACCGTCCAAAGCCCTGTGCCAGTGCGATGGAGGGCATTACCAGGTCAAAATAACGGAAGAAGTTTAACTTATACCGTTTACAGAATAAAAATCCGGCAAATATACCGCCGATGATGCCGCCATATACAACAAATCCATTCCCTACATCTAGCAGTAGGCTCGGATCTGCCAGAATATTTTTAATTTCTGTTATATAATACAGGAGTTTGGCGCCAAGAATACCTCCGAGAAAACACCAGATTGTCAGGCTGAATATCTTCTCATGATCCAGGTTTTTTCTTTTTGCTCTAAATTCTGCCACCAGGTAGGCCGCAATGATTCCGATTGCAATCATAAGGCCGTACCCATGAACCGTATATCCGCCTATGGTAATTAAATTATTCTTCATTTTTTCTCCATTTCTGCGCAGGCTTAGCGCAACTAAATTTGTACCGGGGATTTGTCAAAGCCTCTGTCGGAATCAGGAACCGCTGCAGCTGTTCTTCCGTATGAAATCAATAATCCCTGGACTTTTAAAAAGGATTTTCGTCTGTCTGTGTCTTTAAAATATTCCATGATTTCAGACCTTCGTTTGATATAGGCCTCCGCCTGAACCCGGTTAATGCCACGGCTCATAAAGAATTCAATGGTACTCTCACAGTCTGCATCACTGTAAGCTTCATCCCACCCATGAATCTCAATAAAGTCCTTCAACATTTCTCCATAATCCGGGTTGTCCGGATTCACATACAGTACCCGGTCGTTTACACGAATGTCAATGTCCTGTAATCCAATTTCCCTCATATAAAAAGGAACTCTCATTCCTATGGCATAATCACGGCCTTCCAGTTCCAGTTCTTTTGACCATATTTTGTGGAAATCAAATGCAGTGCAAAGATGCTCGTAATCAATTCCTTCAAAATAGTAACCGTCATTTTCAAATTCCCGGTTTATATCAACACTTACCACAAGACCTCCCTTTTTAACAGAGGCAGCCATGGTTTCGAGCATTTCAAGGGGACGGTTCATATGCCTGAGGCCGGCTTGGCAAATAGCTATGTCATATTTTTGGGCGGAATAAAAAGAATATAAATCCGACACAAGAAACTCTGCCCGTAATCCACTGTTCTCATAAGAAAGCTTAGCTTTGTCCACAAAATATTTACTATCGACGCCGGTATACGTACTTCCTTCCGGTAATAGATTAAGAACTTGTTTCCCAAAGTAACCGGCTCCGCAGCGGAATTCTATTATATTTACCGGGTTATGTATTTTCCAGACCTGATTAATTATGAATTCCAGGTAGTCATTATTCCAGAAATACTTTCTATTTTTGTAAAGCTTGTCTGAACCGGCTATATTGTTATCACGGTTATCGGAACCGCTTGGTATATAGGACTGCTGTTTCAATGGTTTTAAACCTAATAATTCATCTACGGATACTTTAAAATATTCCGCTATTGCCGGCAGAAGCATAATATCCGGCAGGGTAATGCCGGTCTCCCATTTACTGACTGCCTGATAGGTAACCCCCAGAACCTCTGCCAGTTCCTGCTGCCCGATTCCTTTTCTTTTTCTTAATTCTGCTACCTTCAATTTAACTGCTGTCATAAAAATACCTCCTTGGGTTTAATATACCTTCATATTATCATTCCAACGCAGTTAAACCCATAACGCAGTTTTTGAATTCACTCACCTGTGGGTTGAGAAGAGAGATTGACCTGAAATATAACCTTCCATTATTATACATTATAAAACAAAGAAATGCCATAAGGTTTCTGAAAATATACTAAGGTAAAATTCCATAAATCAGCTATTATCAAATCACAACGAGAACAACTATAAATGAAACTATCAGGTCTATAAATCCAATGCTATCAGGATTGTTAATTCAAAACCCTCACCCTTCTTGACAATACATTGATTTCTCTTTATAATCAAGATACTCATTTTATCAGACTTAAACGAAATAATTTATAGACTTTAATCGGAGGAATATATTATGTTACCATTCGCAATTATCTCCATTACAACTGCCCTTGTTTTCTATACCATTGGTGTATGGAGCGAAAAAATACAAGGCCAATTGAAGAAATGGCACTTTGTCATGTTCTGTCTCGGA
>JAEZSL010000302.1 GCA_023443925.1 Bacillota bacterium
TAATCTTATCAAAACCTTTCTGATTCATTAAGGTTTTAAGGCCTGTGGCTATGGCCTGTTTTGTAATTAAGGAGTCTGACATAAATTCACCTGCTATGTAATTAGTTTCTGTCTAATATATTATGAATGAGTCTAAACTTAGAATCACTGGTTTTTCAGTAAATTATACATTGTGATGTACTGTTTTATTGATGGATTCTGATGTCAGAATCATAATTACCATAAAAACAAGCAAAAACACCGGCAATACTCCAATTCCCGTAACTTCAGACATAAAACCAAAAACGGGCGGCATAAAGGTACCTCCGATATAAGCAAATGCCATCTGTATTCCCATTATGGCCTGTGACAGGCCTTTTCCAAACCGCCTGGGGGTTTCATGCAGCATACCCGGATAAATCGGTGCACAACCTAAACCAATAAGAATAAAGCCGGCTAGTTTAAAATAACTGTTAAAGGGCAGCAATACGCATATTCCGCCCAGAAGACAAATGATTTCACCCAATCTTATTAAAGTCTTATTATCTGTCTTCATAGCCAGAAAACCGGATAAAAATCTTCCGGCGGTAATACCTAAATAAAAGGAGGATACCCATTTTGCCGCCTTATCGGCGGATAATCCCACATGGGTTACAAGGTAAGTTCCTCCCCATAAACCGGTTGTCACTTCCACCGCACAATAACAAAAGAAGGATAGTAAAGCTGCTTTGGCACCTTTCATCTGAAGGAGTTTTAAGACGGTGGTATCCTTTCTGTTTTTTTCCGATGCACTGGTTTCCTTTTCAAAAGTTTTCCAGATCGGCAGAGTTGTAAAGAGCATTACTACCAGGATAATCTGAATAATCGCTATGGTAAGGTACCCCCGGTTCCATCTTCCGGAACCGGTCAAAAAGACTGACATGATAAAGGGTCCTGCCGTAGCACCGATTCCCCAGAAGCAGTGCAGCCAGTTCATATGGTTTGCCTTATAATGCAGTGCCACAAAGTTATTTAAAGCCGAGTCAACCGAACCGGCACCCAGTCCCATCGGTACCGCAAACAGGCACAGCCATATAAAATGCGGAGCCGAATAAAACCCGAACAAGGCAAAAGCCGTCATAAATACACTGACAGCCGTAACCTTTCCGGTACCGAATCTGCGTATAACTTTCTCACTATATAAGCTTGAAATAATTGTACCCCCGGATATAATCATGGTAATTATTCCTGCAAAGGACACCGGCACCCCCAGCTCCCCATGCATAACCGGCCATGCAGAACCAAGTAAGGAATCCGGCAGACCCAGGCTGATAAACGCTATATAAATGATAACTAATAGTATCGCTGCCATGAACTTCTCCTATCAATATTGTTTTTTAATTGATATTTTTATACTTATATGTATTAATTAGTGATTGCTTGGATCAGGTTACATTAATTGTCTGTTTCATTAATTATCTGTTTCATACATTTCATGTAGATTGAATTACTCCGTGCAACACAATCAGCTTATTAAATTACCATCAGATAAAAACATCAATAAAACTTATCGTAATCCCCAACCGGTATATCTACATCCATTCCGGTTACCCTGGGCCACATACCCGTCTCAGCAATAATAAAACCCATAATCATCCCCATATGGCTATGCAGATGCCTGTGCTGACCAAGAATCAGCGCAAATCTGGTCCATTCACACTTCTCCGGTTTTTCGAGCAGCATCTGGTCTGTAAGACTATTGTTGTAATCCTTTATCTTAAGCTCTACCGTCTTAAAAAATTCCCGCAGCAGCTCCCGTGAGAGTTTCGTCTCTGAAGTAATATCCAGATTGTTCAGATCTTTTTCATGAAAGGCTGGTGCCTGATAGTTTCTCGGATTTATATACCAGGCATCCAGAGACATCAGCATATGATAAACATGTTTCCATAAGGGCATCTCACAGTATAATTTATCCCACAACTCATCCGGTATGCATTCAATTACATTATTCACACTCCATAGCGCCCTATCTGCCTGCTCCTTTATGATTTCCGTATAACTTATGCGTTCCATTTAATCTTCTCCTTTATCTCCCAGCTTCTCATTCAGTTTCCGGTAAATCCCCCGCATCCATATCTCGCTGGATAAATTTATTGCCTGCTTTAAATCCACCCATCTCACACCACTGTTTTCGTCCTCCTTAATCCGGAGACTTTCCAGCTCATCTGCTTCCAGCAGATACGTAATGTTTAAATGCAGATGGGAAGATACATACTTTCCTTTTTTCACATGCCCGTTAACACACAATATTTCAAGAGAATAGATATCCTCATTAATAGGTTTGATGGTCTGTATGCCGGTTTCTTCCTGCGCTTCCCTCAAAGCCACCTTTAACAGGTCGGCGTCTCCGTCGGCATGACCTCCCGTCCAGGCCCAGCTGTCATAAATGTTATGATAGATCATCAGAACTTTTGTACTGTCCTGATTCACGATCCAGGATGAAGCAGTTAGATGAGCGATTTCATTCTCACGGAACAAGACATCCTCAAATAAATCCATATATTTAAGGGTTAGCTTTTGATCCTTCTTCTCCTGTTCATTCCACGGGTGATATTGTTTTATCTTATTGTATAAATCAGCTTTCATAAATTCTCTCCGCCTTATCTTATTACAAGTAAAAGTATTCCTTAATTCTAAAGCTTCAGGCTTTTACGTTTAACCTAAATCAATTAATACTATAATAATCTAAAATATTAAATTAGGCAAACATATCTTTAGGCTGGTTACTTATTAAAACCTGCAAATATATCTATAAACCCGCCCCTTTTATAAACTCATGATTCCGCTTTTCTTCTGCTTATAAATACAAACTGAAAAAGGATGATAAGCACACCTAAAATATAAAACACATTTCCCAGCCCGATTAAGTCTCCTGCAAAACCGCAGATGGGGAAAATAAGAATCATAGCCGCCGAAAACATGACACTGCTGACGGATATTATGGTTGCCCTCTGCTTGGAAGGGATTAAAACATTCAGGGCATTGGAGGCTATGGGGTATAATAATGCCCCAAAATAACTCTGTATTAAGAAAGCTGCAATTGCGACATAATTATTGTGCATACCGAAAATGGCGATAAAGAGCGCTAATCCGGAGGCGGCAATATATTTTTCTTTATCTCCAAAGATACGGCTGAATTTGTCGGCGGATAATGCACCCAGAGAGGCAAACACTCCGCTGATTAATATAACAAACGAAATCTGTATCTTATTTAAACCAATATCATATAAATGCTGCTGCCCGTAAAAATACAAGGTAGTTGCAAATGCGGTAACTACCGGATAAAAAACCAGCACCTGTCTCACTGCCCTGTTATGTTTAAAGACCAGGACGCTGGTGATAAAGTGTTCCTTAATGATACCGCTATGTATTTTCTCCCTGCTATGTTTTATTTCCGGTTCGCCAAAAAAAGTTCCGGTCAGAAAGGCAGCCGCATTTATAAACATTCCTCCTGCATAAGCATAGAAAAAAGCTGCTTCTGCAATAATACCGCCTAAAAATGCAGCAAAACCACTTGCAGCTTCCTGAATAAAATTCAGCCTGCCGTTAATCTTTAAAAACTCATTCTCCCGGCGCAGAAGTTTTAAGCTGTCATACACCAGGGCTTCCTCCGAACCTGAATTCAAATTGTAACTGGCGGCAGAAAAGGCAAATGCAACGGCATATCCCCAGAAATGATGGGCTGTTATCATAAGTAATCCGGATATAATAGCTGCTATTCTGCCCAGCAGTAAGATTTTCTTTCTTCCTAATAAATCGGCCATGGCACCCGAAGGGATTTCAAGAAGAAAACTTACAAGGTGAAAAAATCCTTCCAGCAGCCCGATTTGTCCCAAAGACATTCCATTATAACTCAAATACAAGACCCAGACAGCACTGGTCAAACCGAAGTTTGCGGTAAAGCGGAAAAGGTAATCCACTCTGATATTACGGCTTAATGCACCGGGTTTTGCAATTGGTTGGATGTCCTGATTACTATCATCTATAAAAATTTCACTGTTTTTACTCATTATTCTATCCTTTCCGGTCGGTAACATTCTAAAGAGACTGTTCATTTAGTCTCGTAGAGCAGCATCCTGCCCTGAAGGTTTTTTATTTTATGGGATACAATTTCCTATAAAATAAAAAAACCTGTTTCCTTTTTACGCGGATACAGGTTACTGCCGGATAGTATAGTATTTCAAATCATAAGAAACAACTAATCAATCCTAAAAAAAGGCGCAGTAACCCAATTTTCGGATATTTTTCCGTTAAATGTGAGAGAACTGCATACGATTATCAAATAGCCTTTTGCTTTGGTATTAAATCTCATTGTTCCTTTCCTTTCAATCGAATTTCATATGGACTGAGTATACCATTATATTGTTTTCAAATCAAGAAAAATAATGTATTTTACTAATCAGCTACCGCCTTATTCAGATAAGCTATAACCTTCTGAAAATATTCTTTATCCTCCTGCTCCTTATTATCTTTAAAAACATGCATAACCAGATTTAGTTTACCTCCCAGTGAAACCATACCGAACATATGCTTTGCATTGGGGGCTACCGGTGGTATAAAAATAAAATCCGCAAGAGTGAATCTTCCATAATTTAGGTTTATATCCAGTCTGGTAAGATTTGTAATGCTTAAATTCTTGGGTCTGTTACCATACCCGAACATATTTTTAATCATTACAGCCGTTTTATTCCCGTAATCTTCATAAGCCGAAAAATATGCGGAGTCCGTTAATGAACCATCCAACTGACCCAGAAATTGAAGCAGAAAGAATTTTTTTCGGTTGCTGTTCAGTTTTTTATATATTAATTTATGAACCCGCTGTGCATTCGTCCAAAAATCCAACTTTTCTTTGTAACAGCAGATAATAGAGATGCCAGACGCATAATTGCCCATGGTACGATTTCCATCTTTACGGATATTTACAGCTATTCCAACATCTGATTTTTTACCCTCAGCCCGTAGTAATGCCGTTGTAATGGTACTGTTTAAAGTTACTTTATAGTCCCTGGATTTCTTTTTCATTAATTCCAGGAAATCAGAAGCAAGCGCCTGGCTGTAAGTAACCGTCTCTCTGTTTTCCCAGTACTTCGAAAACATTCTTCTGTAATCTTCAAAGGTAAAAACTCTTCCGGATTTACTCCATTTGGAATTAAGCTCATTTGCCATTAAGTGCATCAGGGCATTGAGGCTGCTTTTCTTTGGTAAATCTTCTCTTAAAAGTAACCGAAGCGGTTTGTGCACGGTGCCACTTCCGGACAATGCTGCCATAATATCCTCTGTCAATATTGCCAGAGAAAGCCCGTCTCCAGCAAGATGATGAGCCATAATGAGCAGCTTAACTTCCTGACTGCCCGGAAGTATAAAGAAACGTACCATTTCTCCCTTTTCCAGTTCAAAAGGAA
Source organism: Bacillota bacterium (assembly GCA_023443925.1). The sequence goes on from JAEZSL010000302.1 coordinate 5,421, forward strand.
TTCTTTCCTGGGCTTTTATAATAACCGGTACCGATTCATTCAGTATCTGTATATTAAATACCGGTTCATCCAATACGGAATAAAAGGCATCGCCATTCTCTTTTAATTCAATTCTACAGGATAATATTCCATTGCTTTTAACCGCTTCCCAAATCGCCCGGGTTAATTCCTCCGGCTTAATTTCGCCTGAAATTGTTACTAATACCGTTACATTAATGTTAGGAGAGAAAAGATGGGTACGATCTATATTGATTTTTTGGTCCATAAATCTGTCTCCTTCCGGTTACTTATTTACCACTGTTTATGTTTCTTTAAGCAGGTACTCATACGCAGTCACACCTTCTGTCTGAACAAAACCTTCCTTAAGATATAGCTCTTTTGCTCTTTCATTATCTGCATTTACGCAAAGCATGGTTTTCTTAAAGTTCATTTTCCCAGCAAATTCCACCGCCGTTCTAAGCAGCTGCTTTCCAAGGCCTTTTCCCTGATGTGCCGGAAGTACAGCGATTGGCCCGATATTCATGCAGGGTTCCCCTTCATATTCGTCCCTGGCACCTCTAACAATGCCAATTGGTTTATCCTCATGTAAGAGGAATATAAGGCCTCCTTCCAGATACTCTGCCTCTGACACCATTTTATGAACCATGTCCGTTGTAATCGGTGTCGAATTCCCTTTCAGGTTTGCAAAAGCGGTATTTCTGATATAACACCAGTCTTCTTCATCCCGGTCCGGTTTAAAGGTTTTAAGCGTATAACCAACAGGAAGACTGCAAGGAACTGTTTCTTTCACTTCACAAACCAGGAGGAATACATACCGCTCCGCAGAAAAATGAAGTTCCTTTATAACCTCCTCTAGTTCCTTATTAGCAAAGGGAACAAACAAAAATACTTTGTCAAGACCTTCTGTGTGCTTTCTTATTTCTTCAAGCAGAATTGAATATATTTGTGGATCCTGCCTCTCAGAATAAAATATCCGAAAACGTCCTTTTCTGCCTCTTCTATGATAATCATCAACAATAAGTGAAGCTGCCGCAATTATTTTACCGTCTTCCCGGATGATATAAGTTGGATTTTCATCACCTGGTATAAAATTTTCAAAGTCTTTTTCATATAAAAATGAATCATCTACTTCGCTCCGGTGTTTTAAACAATATGCAACAAACTCTTCTTTCAATTCAAGATATAATTTTTCAGCTTTCATATGACTCCTTCCGTCTTTCCGGCAAATCACCCCGTTATTTAACTTCCTTCTGTAATTTAAATTCCTCTGTAAATAAATTCCTTCTGTGATTTTAAATTCCTCTGTAAATAAATTCCTCTGTGATTTTAAATTCCCCTATGATTTTACCGTTATTCCTGTACTTTTTTAATCCTGTCTGACTCACCTGTTTAAGTATGCTTTTAACTTAGCTACGGAGTCAACATATTCCTTTTTATCCCGTAATATTTCATAATGAGGATTTAATAGGATTGCTTTATACAATGCTGTTTTTATATTATCCGACAGATGACTGCCGTTTGCAATATCCTTTCCGATATTTTTAAAAAATACTGATTTTGAAAAATCCGGTTCCAGTTCAATAATGTCCTCCACATATACCTGAAACCAGGTTAAGGCATTTTGTACATCTTGCATTTTTATATAAGCATCTACAAACAAATCCGCACCGCCAGGCATATGGTTTCCATAAAGTTTTGAAATCCGGTAACAGTTTTCTGCCAGCTGCAATGCGGACTGGTAGTCCTCCTGTTTAATCCGTACGTTATACATGGACACAATATCGGTTTGAATATTGTATATGTCCAGTAGCAGATTCTGCTCCGCTATACGGAGTGATTTTTCATATTCCTCCATTCCTGCATATAAAACCGGCCATAACCGTTTAACACTGAACTCGTTTTTTGGCAGAGTGCTTAAAAGATCTTCCGCTTCGTGAAACCTCTGCTCTTGCATATATCTGGATATTAATGCTGTTTTAGCCGCAAAACTAATTTCATAATTCTTCGAAGGGACCAAATCTTCCAGTAATCTTTTCGATTTTCCAGACAGTTTCATATATTCTTCCTCGGAGTAATCACTGTCCGCAGTGTAAGAAAGGCGCAAAGGACTCATGGCTATTTTTAGTTTTAAGTATTCCGAACCGGGGTATTCCTTTAATAAGGAAAATGCATACTCTAATCCCAAACGGTATCCTTTGCTTTCACAAAGGTTTGTTATCTCCTGATATAAAACGTCTGTTTCTTCTTCTGTCAGGTCCATTGTATATGCTAACAGATAATCAACTGTGGTACTTAACAGTCTTGCCACCGGTGCCAGCATAGTAATATCCGGCAGTGAAATTCCTGTCTCCCATTTACTGACGGCAGGAACCGATACCCCCACGGCTTCTGCCAGCTGTTCCTGAGTTAACCCTTTCGCTTTTCTTAACTCATATATTCTTCTTCCTATCTCCATTGTGGATATCTCCTTTTTAATATAATTTTCCAGTTAATTGCGAAACACTTTTGATAATTTGCTTCTGTCTTAATTTTACCTGAAGCAAAGAGTACAAACAATGGATTCTTGGTTAATCCAGGGTTATAATATTTTAACTAACAATTAATTTTTTGTTCTGTAAAAAAATTGAGTAACTCCTTTCTCTTCCTTATGCAATCTTCCATTAATCGTGCATATATTTAATCGAGGTGAAAAAAATGCAGTCATGCGAACTTGTTGCTACTATTACGGCAATTGCCTGCGCAATAGCAAATAACTGCTCGGAGGATGAGGTCGAACTATTATCCTCAGTATTTAACCAACTGGGTGATACGCTGGGAACCATACTTGCACAGGAAAGCTGTAATCAGAATGGTTCGAACAACAATCAGAAAAACTCTAATAATAAGGACGAGAGTAAAAAGAATTCAAAAAACAACAGTACGGACTGCACTGAAGATGTGGATTGTTAGTTTTACATCTTGTCCGGCTTTATTTCATAGAACGCTATTTTCGATGAAATAAATAGAGGGCAGGCGGGGTTATAATAAACCCCACTGCCCTTTTCGTTTATTTTTTTATTATACAGCTTAAATAAAACACTTCCCTTTGCTTTCCATATCCTAGTTTTTTAGCCCATTTTGTATTCATTTTTTTCAAATCCTCATTGCTTAAAACTGAAACTTTGTTAATACTTATACCATAATTATTATATACATACTTTAATTTGTCGCTGATATAGGAAATACTTAAGGCGGGAAGCCCTCTTTCTTTTATTACCTGCTTCTCATAGAAATCACAATAGCTGATACATATCTCTAAAGATGCGTTTGCTTTGGCAATTTTGTTTATACTTTTTAAAACTCCAGGCTCTCCTTTTATAATTCCATCCCGCAGACTTCCCCATGGCAGATTAATAAATATTTTGTCTGCTTTACCATATAAAGTATCCGGTAAAGCTTCTGCATTGGCGACAACATACATTACATTACTAAGTCCGCCTTTATCGGTTTTCTTTGCTGATTTTATGGAGTAGGGCAGCATGGCGGCTGCAGCTGAATCGACGCCTATGAACATAGCTTCTCTATTCTGCCTGGCTTTTCTATATACAAATTCACCTTCACCTGTACCAATATCAATAATCAGAGATTTAAATCCCTTTATCCGATTATCGAATTCTACAGAACCAATTTCTTTCATTATATTACTCTCAAATATCTTCAATTATATTTCCTCCGTTTCTTATTACTTGTGTTAGTAATAGAAACACGGAGGACCTCGGACAGATACAAAGTACCTGACCTGAGTTCTAACAATTGAAGATTGGGTTAGTTATTATTTGAATCTATAACGATAGCTCATAATTTAACACCTTTCTAATCTGATTAAATAGTAATAAAATTTAATTATACAATATAAATTGATAGCGATTTATATTTAATAAAAATAGTAATACATCTGGTAAAATAAGTCAATCATTTATCCTTATCAGACCAACCACATTTAACTGTAATTATATATAATTATGCTATAATTTTTCTAACGATATTATGACCTAAAAAATATTTCGCAAAAATATCAAATGTGGTAAAATCAGAATAAAAAATATAAGGAGTCCACATATGAATGATTGTACGATAGGGATTTTAGCCGGTATGGGACCAAGATCAACCGCACCCTTCATCGATTTGGTAGTAAATGAATGCCAGTTACGGTACGGAGCTAAATATGATGAAGAATTTCCAAAAATGATGATATATTCTTTACCTACTCCATTTTTTATGGACCGTCCCATAAACCATGATCTCATGAAGAAAACCATAGCAAAAGGATTACAAGAACTTGAATCCACCGGTGTAAATTTTATAGCCATGCCTTGTAATACGGCGCATATTTATTTTAATGAGCTGAAAGCTTCTGTTCAAGTACCCTTATTAAATATTGTGGAAGAAACGCTTAATAACCTGCCTTCCGGTTCTAGGAAAGTAACTTTATTTTCAACTGGCTCTACTTTTGAGTCAGATATTTATCAAAAAGGCATTCAAAAGACCGATCACAAATTTATCTTTAAACAGGAATGGCAGTCCAAAATAAATAATCTCATTCAATGTATTAAAACGAATAAAAATGATATTCAAAATAAACTCCTTTTGGAAAACCTGATAAACGAAGTGAAACAAGAATTCGTGGATTATATTATAATTGCCTGTACGGATTTAAATGTTGTGATGGATTTGATAACAACACCGGTAGATTTCATTGATTCCTCTAAATGTCTGGCTTCGGCAGTTGTTAAAAAGTATATGGGGTTAATAAATTCGGATTAAGCAATCGGGACTATTTTGATTTTATTTTATATAGACTGTACTTAAATAGACTGTATATACATATCACATAACCCCCATAAATCGCTGTTATCATGTTTTCAACAACAGCGATTCATGAGGGTTATTCGAATATTGGTTTAACTTTACACCTATCTATATTCATATCTCCATATTAATTTTCCAATGAATACAAGGCAGCTTTACAGGCATGTATGAAAGCAGTATCAAACAGAGGTATCTCTGTATCCTCCTGCTTAATGAGCAGACCGATCTCAGTACAGCCTAAAACAATGCCCTCAGCCCCTTTATCAGACAGATCCTTTATGATTTTTAGATATTCATCTTTTGAGGTCTCTGAATATATTCCCAAACATAGCTCATTAAATATAGATGAATTAATAAAATCTATACTGTCGGCATCCGGAATCAATACTTCAATTTCTTTTTGAACCAGCCTGGCTTTATAAAAATCCTGCTCCATGGTATATTTTGTTCCCAATAATGCGACTTTTCGAATGCCGTTCTTAATGAGAACCTCAGCTGTTGCATCTGCGATATGGAGTATTGGAATCCGGATGGCATTTTGAATCTGGGTAATTACTTTATGCATGGTATTGGTACATACCACAATGAAATCAGCACCGGCTATTTCCAGCCCTTTGGCTGCCTCCACCAGTATTTCACCGCTTTTTTCCCATTCTCCGGCTGATTGGCAGGCCTCTATTTCATGAAAATCCACACTGTATAAAATGCATTTGGCTGAGTGAAAACCTCCAAGCTGTTCTTTTATGATCCTATTAATGATCTGATAATAGGTTACCGTACTCTCCCAGCTCATTCCGCCGATTAATCCAATTGTTCTCATTATAGTACCTCCTTATAAGGATCTGAAAACGTATCTTGATGTCATTTAAGGCACCATCAAGATACGTTTTCACGACAGCTCCATTTTAATTTGGGCAAGATATACCTTAATTAACTTTGCCTATAAATTTTCATTTTTTAACGTATCAATAATATTATCCTTTTTAGTTTTCCTTACGGCATAAAGCATGGTTGATCCGATTATTACAAATACGCTGATAACTGCAATTCCAATATTAACCCAGGGAAGGAAAAATGGAAAGTCAAAATTATTCCTAAGAGCTATATACACAAGATAAATCGTGCCAATACTGATGGGTATACCATAAAGCAATGCTTTTATCCCGTAAAAAATACTCTCATACCGTATCATCTTGTTAAACCCTCGCGGTGTAACACCATAAGATTTCAACATGGCAAATTCTCTTTTTCTCATATTAATACCTGTAGAAATGGTATTCATAATATTGGCGGTGCATACCATGGCGATTAATAATACAAATCCATACAGAAAAACAGAAAATATCAATGACAACCGCTGTTGTTTTTCCCTTTGCGTGACCACATTATAGGTGTAGCTGTATATTCCCGGATATTTTGCTTTTACTGCCTCAATCTCTTTTTCCAGATCAGAAGCCGAATCCGTTTTATAATAGATATAAGAGTAATCATTATAATAATGGTATCCTTCTTTCTCCATTGCATCCAGGAGGGATTCCATACTCTTTTCCGAAACCACCAGCGTTAAAGAGGATATGGTATCCTGGTATCCCGGAAATGTAATTGGGATTTTATCCGTTACAGCCGCTAATTCAATCTTGTTATCCTGTGTCACACCGTCATAATCAGATGAGGTACAGGTTAGAGTATCTCCGGACTTTGCCTTTAACTGGGAAACTGTGGTAAATACGTGCTTTTCTTTTAAATTAAAGGTATTAATGAGAATCCCTTTCGCTTCTCCGGTAAGCAGAGTATTATAATCGATTCCAACCTCTTTTGCATATTCTTTCAGCGAAGCTTCGTCCATGGAGGCGATTTGTGTATCAAACTGATACTTTCCTTCATAGGGTTCCATCCTCTGCTTTACATCTCCGCTAACCTGTTCTTCCTCCACATAGGAGCTACTATAAATGGGCTGCATTACGATTGCTTTATTCATATTTTTTAAGCTTGTGAGTTCCTTCTCATATTGTGAACGGATTTCCTTGTCCTCCGATTGAACCGACACGTTCAGATCATAATGAATCGGTGCGTTTGCCATGGTAAAGGATTTCTTAATATAAAATGAAAAGCCGGAAGCTGTAAGAAATAAAATAATACTGATAATCATGGAAAATAAAGTAGCATAATAACGGTGCTTGTTCCTTTTAATATTTTTTAACCCCAGCTCTGCTTCAAATCCGAATATAATCCTGGTAAACTTAGAGGTCCTCACATTACTTTTTTTGATATTAATATCCTGCGTCTGGCGTATGGCATCCACCGGGCTGATTTTAGAAGCACGTTTTGCCGGAAACCATGCGGAAATAAGTAAAAGCAGGAGGGAGAATAGTACTGCGCCTAGAAAGCCGTAAGGTGAAATAACCAATTTAAGCGGTTCTGTGACATTAAATACATTCTGGGTAATGGGATTAAGCAGCCAAAAGGTAAGCCCGATTCCCAAATATCCGCATACCAGACCGACAGGTATTGCAATTATTCCTATCAGGAAGGCTTCAAATAATACGGAATTCCTTTTCTGCTGTTTCGTTGCACCAACACTGGCAAGCATACCCAAAGTACGGCTTCGTTCCGATAAAGAGATAGCAAATGCATTGTAGATTAAGGAGACGCAGCCAAGCAGTATAATAAAACCAACGATTAACGTTGCTGATTTAAGAGTTAAGGTAAACCGATTATCACTGGAGATTCCTGCATAAAGCAGCAGTTCAGAATTATAACTTACCTTAACGGCATTACTCACTGTTTTCAGTTCTTCCGAATTCTTGTAAATATCTTTGTTAAGCTTATGAAAGCCTGCTATTACGGTATAGAACCCGTCATTTTTGATCTCGTCGGGAGAAAGTCTGCTAAAAGCAGTATAAGCTGCCCCGGTAAAGCTTTCTTTACTAGCTGCATCAACAACTCCGGTAATTACGTACTCTTTCTTTTCCTGCTCCTTAAAACTCTCTGCTTCTGTGTATTGAGCGGTCTCATCCAGAAGCGTAACCATACCATTTTCCGTGATGCTCCTCTCACCGATTCCCAGAGTAATCTTATCGCCGATCTCATAGACAATTCCGGCGGAATTAAGCAGCTGGGAGGATATAACCAGCTCAGAATCATTTTCCGGTAAACGCCCTTTTATAAGCGTTAGCGCCGACAGATCAAAGGAGTTATATTCCGAAATATAAAGGTAAGGTTTCTGGCTGTTTTTAGAATCGGGCAGCCTTACAAAACCCAGCGACCGGCTGACTAAGGAGTCCTTAATCAAAGGTGATCCGGTGATCGCTTTAATTCCCTGACCCGGAACATCCTTCCATACAGCCTGCCAGTTTCCGGTCTGACTGATGGTACTTCGCTGCAGCATGTCCATAAAGGATGCACCAATCGAAGAGGTTGCGGCAATCATTGCTACCGATATTATGACCCCTGCGATGGTTACCATGGTCCGGCTTTTATTTTTGAACATATACTTAAGAGTCAGTTTATTTACGATATTCACTTCCGGATCACCTCATCCCTGGTAATTCTCCCGTCTTCAACGGATATGATCCGGTCTGCCTGCAAGGCGATGCTTTCATCATGGGTTATAACAATCAAAGTCTGATGGAAATTCTGATGAAAATGTTTTAACAGTCTGAGGATTTCCCCGCTGTTTTTTGTATCTAAATTACCGGTAGGTTCGTCAGCCAATATAATGGCCGGATTGCTCATAAGGGCCCGTCCGATGGAAACCCTCTGCTGCTGTCCGCCGGAAAGCTGATTTGGCAGATGGGTAAGTCTTTCTTCCAATCCCAATATCTTTATGATATTGCTGAAATTATCCTGATCTATCTTACGTCCGTCCAATAACAGGGGCAGAGTAATATTTTCCTTAACATTTAATACCGGTATCAGGTTATAAAACTGATAGATCAAACCGATCTGCCTTCTTCGAAAAATTGCCAGGGCAGTTTCATCCATGGCATATACATCGGTATTATCGACAATTACCTTTCCCTCTGTAGGAACATCTACCCCTCCCAGAATATGGAGCAGGGTTGATTTTCCCGAGCCGGAGGGGCCTACAATTGCAATAAATTCCCCTTTATCTACTGTAAATGAAATATTATCCAAAGCTTTAACCGCGGTTTCTCCGCTGCCGTATATCTTGGAAAGGTTTTCTACTTTTAAAATCTGCATATAATTCCTCCTGATTAATAATGATGCTGCTAATCAGAGTATAAATATACCGCATGACTGTGCAGTGACTGTTATCTTACAATTTAGTCACTTTTCTTACACCACCTGGCGATAAAATCTGACACAAAACCCGGTGCCGGCTCTTGAATTTGGTTTTGGTTTTTCATTCTGCAAAATTTCTTTATTTATTAATTCCACGTTACCGTTCTGGCTGTTTAGAATGGTTTTGGACATGGCAAGCCCTATGCCGATACTATCCGGGCCGGCATTTTTTCCTTTATAGAAACGTTCAAATATATGAGGCCTGTCTTCCGGTGCAATCCCCTCTCCGTCATCGGTTATCAGAATTTCCGTATACAGCGGATTTTGCTGGCAGACAATTGATATATTTCCCCCGGAGGGGGTGTGTTCCGTACAGTTTTTGACTATATTCAATATGGCTTCTGCCGTCCAGTTAAAATCCGCAGTGATAAAAATCTCCTCATCACAGACTATACTAAGCTTTTGCTCTTTTAATTCTACCGGTATTAATACAGGTTCTGCTGCCTTCTCAATTAGTTTATGCAGCTGAATGTTTTCTCTTTTAAAGCTTACGGTCTGGGCATCGATTTTAGACAGTTTTAACAGTGAGGTCACCAGCCATTCGATCCGTTTAAGCTGATTTGTGATTTTCCCTAAGAATTCTTCCTTTTTATTCTGGGGCAAATCGGGATTGCTTAAAAGATCAGTCATAACAAACATGGAGGTGAGGGGAGTTTTTAACTGGTGGGATATATTAGAAAGGGTATCCGATAAATAACTTTTATCTTTTTTTAACAGCTCGGACTGCTCATACAATGTTAAAGTTACTTTATATATATCGTTTTTCAGTATGCTTAATTCCCCTTCCCGGTTATCCCGTATATCCATAACCTGCCGGCCCGCATATACACTGGCAAGATAATCTGTCAGCTGCCGGAGATCCTTATAGCGCTTATGGGTAAAGCAAATATACAGACCGGAAAAGACACAAAAGGAAACTGCTGTAATTATACCCGCAGTTATATTTATGAAACTTACCGATATCACAGCAATAAGACCGATGCTAATACCAGAAAAGTACAGTAAACTTAATTCTCTATTCCGAAACATAAAAACTCCCGTCTGCATGCGCCAGCATGCACTTAAATCAGGACTGGTGAAGATGCTTTAATTCACCTTACTCCCGTCTGCATGCGCCAGCATGCACTTAAATCAGGACTGGTGAAGATGCTTTAATTCACCTTACTCCCGTCTGCATGCGCCAGCATGCACTTAAATCAGGACTGGTGAAATGCTTTAATTCACCTTACTCCCGTCTGCATGCGCCAGCATGCATTTAAATCAGGACTGGTGAAGATGCCTTTACTCACCTTACTCCCGTCTGCATGCGCCAGCATGCATTTGCTTTTTTCAGCCCATCCGGTAGCCGAGTCCTCTGACCGTATTAATTATTCTGGGATTCTGGCTGTCTTCCTCAAGTTTCTCCCTGAGCCGTTTGATATAAACCGACAGGGTATTATCATTGATAAAATTCCCGTCAACATCCCAGATGCCCTCCAAAAGCTGGTTTCTGGTCAGTATCTGACCCATGTTATTCATAAAAACCAGCAGCAGCCTGTACTCCAGGGAAGTCAGAAATACTTCTGTGCCGTCCCGGTATACCTTGGCCTGCTTTGTGTTAATTGTGATATTTTCAATCTTAAGAACATCCTCTATGCGGTCGGTTTTCCGGTAATGCCTAAGAGCAGCCTTGATCCGGCTGATTAATTCCCGGATGCGGAAAGGTTTTGTAATATAGTCATCTGCTCCCATATCCAGTCCCATTACAACATTTATTTCATCATCGCAGGCCGTTAGAAAGATAACCGGCGCATCGGTACTCTTTTTTACTATTTTACATATATCATAACCACTTCCATCCGGCAGGGATAAATCCAGCAAATACAGATCAAACTCTTCATTGAGTTTTTGAACCGCAGTCTCTTTATTTTCGCACAGGGTCACATCAAACCCTTCACTATTAAGGGTATAGGCAAGGCCTTCGGCAATGGTTTTATCATCTTCTACAATTAAAATTTTCATACTGGCTCCTGCAATAAACCACCTGCAAGCAGAGGATTTACCGGCTTTTATAAGTTATAAGTTTATATTTCGAAACAATACGGTAAGTCCGTATTGGCATTATGCTTTCTTCCTTGTAAGATACAGGTAAATACCTCCTGCAACAGCGATTAACGGCAGTAATCCTAATAAACGGGAAAATTGTGCATTGGCAACTAAAATACTTACCGGCCCGTCCGCTCCTCCGATTATCCCAATGGAGCTTGCATCAGATAAATCCATATCAAATTTATTTTTCAAATACAAGTGGAGCAAAACTTTAATTACCGTATGTATTAGGAATATTACTGCGGATAAGACCGTCACTATTAAGATTAATTTTCGTTTTAATTTCATACTCTATCCCTCCTGATATTGAAAAAATAATATGTAATAAATTAAAAAGTAATGAATACAATTGCTCCAATCTATTCAAACTTCTCACGGTCCTTTATGTCTTTTAACCGGTCCATTACCAGGGTATCCCGAAAAACCCAGGGAGTAAATTCTGACTGGTTAATTATTGTATTATTCTCTATGGCTTCCTCTAAGGTTATCCAGGTTAGCTCGTATTTATCCTTTTCCTCATGTTCACTCAGATTCCGCTCTCCCATTTCGGCAAAGACATCACTGTAAAAATAATAAGAAATCTGTTCAAAAATCCGGCTTTGTTCCTTATCTCTTTTCACCTCTTTTATTTTTCCGAAATACCGGATGGAATCCGGAATGACCTTAAGGCCTGTCTCTTCCATAACTTCACGGATCAGGGTTTCTTCCCGGCTCTCACCTATCTCCATCCCGCCTCCCGGAAACTTATAATCTCCGTGTTTGCCGCTATGGATAAATGCTATCTTGTCTCCGCGTTCTATGATTGCCCGGATTGCGGTCCTTTTTATTTTTGCCCAATTACGGCCATAATTACATCTGTCTATTACAGCTAAAAAATCAGAATCTTCTTCTCGAATTCTTTGCATCCTATTCTCTCCTCTCTTGTCGCTTAATTTCATTTAGATAAAATAACTGATAAATACCATTAATAAATATCTATATACCTTACAATTAAAACAATTAGAGGCTGTCTCTTGCACAGAGGGCAGCAGCTGAACTCTTTACTTCTTTTGTGTCCATAGTTACAGAAGTACTTTATTTAATAGATTTAATATGATATCGTCCAAATCCTTTTGATATATAATTTTACCACTCAATTAAATTGAATTCTGCCATTTATTGGATTATACTAAAAATAATTCAATTAGGAAAGGGTGATTTTATATGAAAAGAATAAATCTGATAAATCGTAACCAAAGGAAGGCGGCGTATTTTTAACCTTCCGTATAAAACGAGGAGGTCTAAATGACAGATAAGAAATTAAGGAATAATGAATTAAAGGACATTTATAATAAATGATTTGCAGATTTTTCAATATACTTTCGTGTGGTTCCAATATAACTATTGATTTACTTTCCCTAAACTCCATGATAAAATAAAAAATACGGCAGCCATCCGGTTAACGCTGCTATTTATGAAATATAAGAATACAGGAGATGAATCATGAGTCAGCAGCTCTATGTCATGTTAATGGAAAATAAAAACCCACTGAACCCAGAGGTAGTACAACACCATGTGGATTATCTAAAAAAGCAGGACGCCTCGGGCAGGTTAGTGCTGTGCGGCCCCTTTACGGATTATAACGGCGGTATGGTGATTTATAAAGCGGTATCCTTTGAGGAAGCGGCGGATCTGGCAAATAATGATCCTTTTATTAAAGAAGGTTATAAAACCTTTGAATTGCGTACCTTAGAATGGGCGAATAAGGATAATAACTACCTTCTGGACTGATTTATTGATAAACTAGAGTGGGGCCGTTGCACAAGGAATCTTGTTCTGAGTATTGTGCAACAGCTCCCGGTTATTATTGCCACGAGTTTAATATTTTTCAGTAGCATTAATATTTATTGTTAAGGTAATTAAATATGATTATCCCGATAATATATTGAAAAATAAAATAAATATACAAGAAAATGACCATAAACCGGAAATTTGAAATGAGTTCTAATTGCCCTAAAACTGAAATAATTACTATAGATAAACCCACAACTGCAAGTCCTAAAATATAAGCATACCTCCCTGATTTATCTCTTAATTTTTGTTTGCGTTCATCCTGCAACTCTATATTTTGATTTTCTAATCGTTCTGCATATCTGGCTTCGTTTTTTGGAAAAGCCCAATAGAAATATTGGACCATCATAATTAAGCCTGGAATAATACCAGCACCTGCGAACCAAAATATAAAATCGTTTAAATTAATATTAAGAAACAAAGCCAAAACAAGACAAGCTACTCCTACAAGAATATATACTATCCCGACAATAAGATTACTTTTCTTCATTTATACTGCCCCTTTCATATATAAAAATATCCTCTATCCGCTTTTCAAAAAAATCTGCGATGATATAGGCTAAATCCAAAGAAGGATTATACTTTCCATTTTCAATGGAACTAACGGTTTGCCTTGACACACGAATTGCCTTCGCAAAGTCCTCTTGTGTCAATCCCTTCTCCTTCCTTAATTGTTCAACTAAATTCTTCAAATAAGCACCTCCAAATTCGTAAAGGTTCCTTTACATTTTTATCATAACAAATAGAAATAATTTTGTCAAGTTTCCTTTACAAATTATTTTATTGCTTTATAAAGTGATATACACCAAGTCTGTTTTAGATTAATCATAAATAACGAACCTCTAATCCAAGAATCTGTTAATATTAAAAAAGATCTGATAAAAGAAAATTTCTTTTCCAGATCTTTTTAATTGCTTAACTATCGGTAGGTATTATGTAAATAAATTAAATCCCGAACTCGTAAATTAAGGGATTAATGGAAATATAACGCTGCCTTATCAGCCCGGTTTCTTTTGATAATTAATCAGCCATTTATCAAACACTTCCATTCCCATATGGATTGCAACACCATTAATAAGGATAACAACTGCACAAATAACCGATGCAGCGATAACAGTATGCATACGAAAGGAACCGGAGTTGAGTAATATATTCAGGATATAAATGCAGAAAGGCAGGCATACCAGGCTTGTAACCAGTACGGGAACATAGCGTTTTAACAGAATTACCTGAAAGCAATGTACAACTAAGTGAAGAGTAAAAACAACAAAACCTCCCAGCCAGACATAATACCATCTTGTTATATAGGCTGTGACGGTAACTGCACTGATTAATATAAATTCTTCTGCTACTCCAAGGGCAAAGGATGAGGTCGTTATGTTATCAAAATGAGGAATCAGCTTTTTTGAAATCTTAGGATATTTACGAAGAAAGAAGTCCCTGTTTTTATTTATCCAGGGTTTTACAAAGATTATTTCTTCAAAGTCATGGATAATAAATAATAAGGGAAACAACCAGATTAAAAAGTTTACTTCAGCCATACGGTTTCCTGCCTTTCTGTTCATTCTTTGTGGTACTAAGCTTACTTTTTAAAAGCCTCTCTTTCCCGGCTCAATTCTTTGTTTAACATTATTGAGTCCCAGGTTTTGTTTTGTGAGGTAATGATTGCTTTTAAGAAAACCGGTTCAATATGCTGCTTCTTAAACTCTTATAAGAAGGTATTGAGTAAATCGTCTGAGAATCGCTCATCACCAACATTTCATCCATTTTATCCCATTATACGCGAATTATCAAGGTAAAAATCAGCCTTCCGCAGGATTTCTATGACGCTAGAGGCTTGTAAAAATATAGTTTTCGAAGGAAAGAAAGCTGGATTTAACAGTCTTATTAACAACATTAACCTTTGTTAATAGAGTTGAATATTGAATTCATTATTACACCAAAATCAATCAGGTCACAAAATCGACTTTATGATTACCTTATTTTTATTACATTAAAAACACCCTGATGGTTGAGATGCTCCTCCAATAAGGTCTAACTTATTGGAGGAGCATCCGTGTACATACTCAACCATCTGGGTGTTTTCCTAATATCATTTATTATTTACTATTTATTATGTCATTCATTCGTCTAACTGACAAAGTACGAATCTTTGCTGGCAGTAAAGCCAGGCTTTATTCCTCTTGCCGCTCTTATAACCGGTTCGATATAACTTTGTCTATGATACCATATTCCAGAGCTTCTTTAGCACTCATAAAGTTGTCTCTGTCGGTATCCCGTTCAATTTCTTCCACGGTTCTGCCGGTATTGGCTGCCAGTATCTGATTTAATTTCTTTTTGTTATTCAATACATATTCAGCCATGATCCTTATATCGCTGGCCGTACCTTTTGCACCGCCAGAGGGCTGGTGGATCATAATTTCCGCATTGGGCAGGGCAAAGCGTTTGCCTTTGGTACCGCCTGCCAATAAAAAGGAACCCATACTGGCGGCCATACCAATACATATGGTGGATATATCGCATTTAATAAAATTCATGGTGTCATAAATTGCAAAGCCTGCGGTAACGGAACCACCGGGGCTGTTGATATAAATAGCAATATCCTTATTAGGATCCTGTGCCTCTAAAAATAATAACTGGGCTACAACCAGGCTTGCGGAATTGTCCGTGACTTCTTCTCCCAGAAATATGATTCTGTCACTTAAGAGTCTGGAGTAAATATCGTAACTTCTTTCACCACGGCTGGTCTGTTCAACTACATAGGGTACTAAACTCATGCTGCCTTCATCTCCTTTTTATACTGATTACTATAATATGTCTTATCAGGCGCAGCTTTCTGTCCTTCCGGCAGAAGGTACAGATGCGCCATGTACATGGTATTTGCAGATATTCTCTGTTTCTTTGGTACAGTACCAAATACAAGCTGCAGCGGATTAAATTCTCCTGTCTCCCGGTATAACTGGGGAGTCTTTAAATACAATCCCCGAAAGGCCAGGGTAAAAGCCTGCTGTGATTCGTAACTGGCTTCCAATGCCACCTGGGCAATGGGAATATTTGTATATACCAGCATCCTGGCTGCTTCCGTCAGGCGGCGTTTTTGAATATACTTATGAATGGTACAGCCGACTGTATCAGAAAATATTCGATTTAAGTGAAATTTGGAATAACCGGTATGCTTTGCAATATCATTCAGATTTAAATCTTCCTGCAGATGCTCTTCAATAAAATGAATAGTCCGTTCTATCATTTTAGCCGAATCTTTCATGTTAAAACACCTCCGTTTTATATTGTTGCACTTATTATAACAGATCGTTTTTCAATCTTCTTAATAAAAATTGCTATTTTATGTAACTTTTATAGTAGATATATTTTTTTTAGAATCTAAAGAAGAAATTTACATATAAGTCTGCTTAGATTACTGTTATACGGGTTAAAATAGTAAAGTATCCTTGAGTGTCTGCAACCTAGAAATAGATCATTGGCACAGTTTATGCCATGGTATAATTTAAAACAAAGTATAGTTTTATACTATGGTATCTTTTTACCATGATAAAGTTTATACCATAATATTGTTTATACCTTGGAATTATTTATACCTTAAGCTGGGTCAAGTAAAAGAAAGGAATTAAATATGGAATCCGGTAATTTTAATAACTATGAAATAGCAGAAATATCCGAAACCTCTCTGAACCAGTTATCAAAACTGGAGAAGTCCTTGTCCGATGAATCCGATAAGAATATCGTTCTCATCGCTTACCAAAACAAATCGAGTGAGGACAGCAATAACAGATAATTTCAATCTGCCAGGCGATTAAACCAAAGTATGAAATACCGAAGGGAAGCGGTTCTCTGCTTCCCTTCGGTACTGTTTTTTTATAATTTATCCGGAATTCACATATTTTCAGTACATTTAAATCCTTCTGTATTTTTTCAACGCAAATACATTAATTACGAATAACACCAAAATATAAACCGTCAGACCCAGTATCCAGGGCAGAATATCCATAAATCCTTTTCCCCGTATCATGATTTTTTCCAGAGAAATACATCCATAGTAGATAGGTGTAAGATAGCATAGATTTCCTAACCCAAAGGGAATTGTATCAAGGGGAATTAACCCTGAAAAAAAGATCTGGGGAATCAATACCACAGGGATAAACTGCACCAGCTGTAATTCGGTGTTAGCAAATATGGAGGCGAGAGCCCCTATGGATACTGCGGAAAACGACAGCAAGATCATAATCAGGATACAAAGTAATACGGAACCCTCTACCTGAAGTTTAAGTACATATACCGCATAAAGGATTATACATATGCTTTGTATGGCTGATACGATTCCATACCCCAGGGTATAGCCTCCGATTACTTCATAACGGTGTATGGGCGTCATCAGCATCCGCTCCAGCGTCTGACCAAAGCGTTCCCTGACAAAAGACATTCCGGATAAAATAAATACAAAGAAAAACGAAAGCACTCCCAGAAAGACAAAACTGAGGGAATCCAGCTGATTATCTTCACTAGCCTCGTATACATAGGTGATACCCATTTCTGATTGCACCGGCTGCAATAACTGCCCGGTTTCCCTGACCGCCTTAATAGCTGCACCCGACTTTGAATCTTTCTTAAGGAGCTCAATACACAGCCCATCCGAAGCTTTCCAGAGCAGGGCATCAACACCTTCCTCCTCCAGATATTCTTTCACTTCTGGTTTCTGCGAAAGGGGGATAACCACCGCATTATTTTCGAGTTCTTTTACATAATTCTCATCCAGGTTATATACTGCAATACTGGGTATATAGCCGGAATCCCCTAATATAAAATACAGCAGGGTCAAAACCAGGAGCGGCGCAAAGATTAACAGCCCCAGAGATCTTCTATCATTCTTTATCTGTAACAGGATTCGTCTCCATACACTTAACATTGAGTCTCCTCCTTATCCAATGCGTCATCCATAAAAAATAACTCTTCTATTCTGCCGTTAGGTGTACGGCTGATCAGATTGACAACCTTATCGGAGGCAATGACACGGCCGTTTCGCAGCAGCGCCGCATTGCCGCATTCCGTTACCTCATCCATAACATGGGTTGTTACGACAATAGTAGTACCTTTTTCTTTCAGCAGCTTTAAATAATTCCATATATTCTTTCTGAGAACCGGATCAATACCTACCGTAGGTTCGTCCAGCAGCAATACGCTGGGGTTATGAATGAGTGCAGCTCCCAGGGATAAACGCTTTTTCATACCGCCCGAAAAGTTGCGGATTAGTTTATGCCTATCTTCTGTCAGATCTACGACAGTTAAAATATCTTCTGCATTTTTAATAAACTGTTTCTTGTCCAGCCGTTGAATACCTGCAAAAAATTTAAGATTATCCCAGGCGGAAAGATCCTCATATAAGGCATCATTCTGGGGCATAAACCCAATATTACTTAATAACTTTCTGTCCGGAACCTTCTTGCCTCCAATTCTGACTTCACCGCTATCAGCTGCTATGGCGCCCATAATGATCCGGAGCAGTGTAGTTTTACCTGACCCTGACGCACCAAGCAGACAGAATATATCCCCGGAATCCAGTGACAGGTTAATATCCTCTAGTACCGGATGCTTCTGAAAGGATTTACTGATTTGTCTCACTTCTATCACCATATAGTTTCCTCCCATTTCCTAGTTATCTTATTGTTTACCGATATCTCAAATACTGAAACCTTACCTTACCGCAAACCTAAGCAGCCGAATATCTGATAACTATATTTTAGCGGAAATCTCTTTCATATCAATCAACAGTATTGCCTTAAGTGTGGGATTTTTATAATGAGCCCTATTGCATATAAAACAAAGGCGGATTATAATAACTTAATTATATGAGTTGTATGACGAAATCCAGTAACCTTTAAAAAGTGGATAAACTAATGTTTATAAAACATAAATCATAAATTAATAAGTTAATTAATAGCTGTTAGATAACCAGAAATAATAAAAACTGTGAGCTACCAGGGAGGCGGAATATGAATACCAACTTATCTGCTGCCGCCAAAATCACCAGACAAAATCTGTCCGATGCTTTCTGGCAGTTATACTTAAAGAAGAAAATTGAAAAGATTACCGTAAAAGAAATCTGTGAACTGGCAGGCTATAACCGTTCCACCTTCTACGTATATTATAAGGATGTTTATGATATATTAGACGAAATTGAGGACCGGATCATTACGGCACAGGAATTTAAAGAAATTATTCTGGAACAACTGTTAAGAGAGTCGGATAAGAAGGAAATATTAAAAAATATGCTGCAGTTATTCGAGCATAATATAAAATACCTGCCTATTTTATTAAGTGAAAAAGGAGATCCCTTATTCCGGCAGAAACTGTTAAAGAAACTATTACCTGTTATCCTTTCTGTTTTTCCCGGCTTAACACCGGCAGAAATAACGGATGTAAAATATATTATGGAATACCAAAGTGCAGCTGCTTTAAGTACCATAGCCAAATGGTACTTAAACGGCAAAGACATACCCCTGGAGCATTTTGTAGAAATTCTGTATTCTGTTACTACCAACGGAATACAGAAAGAATTACTAAAATACAGAAAAAATTATTACTAAATTACAAAGAAATTATTACTAATATTCTCAAAAATTATCATAAAATTACAGAAAAAATTATAACTTAATTACAAAAATCAAAAGCAATTTATGCAGTGAGATTTATATCTATCCTGCGCAGCGATTATTGATCCATCGGTAAATATACGGAAAAGACCGAACCGGTTCCTCTCCTTGATTTAACCTTAATATAACCGCCCTGGGCAGAAATGATTTCTCTGGCCAGGTATAAGCCGATACCAACACCTTCATCCTGGTTTACTTCCAAAGAACGGTAAAAGCGTCCGAAGATTTTACTTAATTCCTCCTCAGCAATACCAATACCGTTATCCGCTATATCAATCCGGTAAAACAATTCATAGGCTGTAGCAGAGATTGTGATACTTCCGCCGTCCGGTGTGTATTTTACCGCATTGTCCAGTATATTAAACAAAGCTTCCGCAGTCCACTTCCGGTCAAAACAGGCGGTTCCGTTATAGTGGCCCCGATTTAACTTTATGCTCTTTGCCTCGGCTTTGGGCAGAATCTCTTTAAGCGCGGTTTCTATCAGCTGATTTACATCCTGTAACTCCGGCTTAACAGAAATAATACCGGTTTCCAGCCTTGAGGTTTTAATCAGGGCACTAATCAGAAAATCCAATTTCTCCGACTGGGTACATATTTGTCTTATGCATTCTATCTCCATTTGTGTTAACTGTCCCCGAGGCTCTGTGTTTACTTTTGCTTCTACTCCGCCGGCTTTTTCCAGTAAGATCTGGGAATACAAAAGGATATTGGCAAGAGGTGTTTTAGTCTGATGGGATATATCCGATATCAGGGTTTTAACCTTTTCCTTTTCTTCTGACAGATTTTTAGAGGAGACGGTACAGATACTTAAATAACGGTTTAATTTAGTTTCCAGAGCCGACAGCCTGGATTCATCGTAGGCAGTTTCGCCAAAACTCCCGTTTATGGCCTTTTCTAACATCTCGTCCAGCTTATTTATTGCTTTTAAGACACGGTAACGATAAAAAATAATGATACACAGCGTAAGGATAATACAGAGTACAATTACAATGCTTGAAACCGTCTGCGGATTTTGAGCCATCTTAATTCACCGCCCATACATAACCGATGCCATATACAGTTTTTATGTAATGAGGTTTGGAAGGTAAGTCTTCTAATTTATCCCGAAGACGCTTAACCGTGACAGATAATGCATTCTCATCAACAAAAGCTGCCTCCCCGTTCCAGAGCTTATCAATAAGCAGCTCTCTGGTAAGCGTCCGTCCTTTATTTACCGTCAGTAATTTCAGCAGTTTCTGCTCTGTTTTGCTAAGCTCAATAAAAACCCCGTTCTTTTTAAATTCCATACTATCAAAGTCAAATGTAAACTTGTCAATCACAACCACTTTTGCCTGAAAGGCATTATCACGCTTCAGCTGATTATTCACCCTGGCTCTGAGAACCATAAGACTGAAAGGCTTCGTAACATAGTCATTGGCTCCCAATTCCAGTCCTGTTACAATATCCGTTTCCAGATCGTTTATTGTTAACATGATTACCGGAACGGAGGAAGATCTCCGCAGGTCCTTCAAAAAGCCGGTACCGTTTCCGTCCGGCAGGTTAACATCCAGTATCAGCAGGTCAAAGGCTTCCGTTTCCATTTGCTTTTTCGCAGAGGCCAGGGTAAAAGCCTGGGTAAATATCAAATCATCCTGTCTCAGAGCCAGTAAAATTCCGCTGCTTAAAGCTGCGTCGTCTTCTATAATTAATATATGCGGCATTTTAACCTCTATTCTTGCACACGCTCTTTGTGCATATCAAGTTTGTTGTGCGCAAGCACAAACTTGCGGTTGAAAAATTTATTTTTCAACCTATCCTCCTGATTCTTTCATTCACCGCCTGCGTCACTGTTCATATCTGATACATATTTCAAATAACCCAGCTTGTTATTTGTATAATGATGTGCAAAAACTGCGATTTCCTGTTACAAATCCTCATCACGTAATCTTGCCTACAGCCAGCTTAATAAATTTCATTATCTCTTAGAGCGAAGAAATTGTTTAAAATTATTCACATCCTTATTGATAATCAATTCCTGGGGAAATCCTGTTAAATCAAGTACTTCCGTTACAAAATCAAATCTGGCCACATCCACAGGATCATGAGCATCGCTGCTGATTAAAATAGGTACTTGATACTGCATACACAATGTAAGCATTTTAATATTATTTTCTTTTGCATGGAGCCTTTGATTAACCGGATTCAGAGAGTTGTTATTTAACTCAAGAAGTACCGAATATTCTTTCGCAGCGGGTACAATGGCTTCATAATTCAGGGGACAGTTACCGTCATCGGGATGGCTGATTATATCAATTCCCGGATTTTTAATCGCATTAATTACCGCTCTGGTATTCTGCTCCTTGGTTCCTGCTTTATAACAATGAGAGTGGATCCCTGCAATCCGTATATCCAGTTTATGGATCAGCTCCTGCTTCATGCTTAAAGTACCGTCATAATCCAGGATATTAATTTCGGAACCCAGCATTAATTCAACTCCATACATACTTCTTGGTACTACTCTTAAATTTTGAAAATAGATATCATCACAGGTTCCTGGAATCCCCTTGGCATGTTCGGTTATTCCCAATAATTTTAAGCCTTTCTCCGAAGCTGCCTGGGCCATTTCCCGGATAGTTCCGTAGGCATGGCCGCTGGCAAGCGTATGTGTATGTACATCCAATTCTGCTGTTATCATTGTACTTTCCCTTTCTAAACACCAGATCCTTATCCTATCAGTCTCGCTATAATTAATGTTAAACTGCAAGAATTATCTCTGCCTCGTTATAGTAATATATTTAACTGCAAGGATTATCAACGATCAGTTATTTTCTCAACCCCGTTCATACCAGCTTTTCATAAAGTTTAAACCAATCCAGGCCATATTCTCTAAGGCCTAAATCTGCTTTGCCAATATACCGGTAGCCGCATTTTTCATATAACTGTATGGCCGGCAGGTTTTTTTCATAAACATCCAGCCGTACTGCTTTCATGCCCAGTTCAACACTCTTGTCCCAGGCAAAATCCATCAACCTTTTCCCGATTCCGTTTTTTAAGTATTCCGGATGCACCACAAAGGTGTGTATGACAATGATTTCGGAATCATCGGCTTCAAGCTGCCATGCAGCCTCCCGGTATGCCGTTTCCGGATGATGGTTTAGAATGATGGAGCCAACTATTTTCCCCTGATACTTTGCCGTGTATAAATATTTTCCCTTTATTCCATCTTCCGCATTCTCTCTTACAGGGTATATTCCCTTCTTCCAGCCGGGATAATTAACATGTGCGTCCAGATAGTCGTTTAAATCATCATAAAGTTGTTCTATTTCATTCATATCTTCTTCTGTGCCTAAGGCTATTATTATGTCCATACTATCCTTTCTTTTGCCATTTGCTGTAATATTTATAAACAAAATTTTTATACTATTGTTTATGTCTGATCAACAATGATAAAATTAAATTCATAATCATATAGATAGGGAGTGGATTCTAAAAGAATCTTTTTCTTTTCTTCCTCCGTACATTTTATATGGATAATCTTATTCATTTCATCAATTTCCTGCTCCATGTGATGTACTCCTGTTCATATCTTTATAAAGGAAATCCAGGTGTTTTATATTACTTTGCTTTCATTAAGCTGCTTCCCTGCCTCTATCCGATATTATAACATTAATACCGGCCATAATGTCAATTATATTACAGATATATTTGCTAGCTATATTTGTTAGCTGACAGTATTTTTAATATTTTTTAATAATTATGAAAAAAATGTTATATTTCTTAGCCATACTGCAGTTAGCTTCATTAATATAGTCTCATTATTTTTATATGTCATACAATATAATAACTTAGGAATTTTGAGGTCAATAATGGATATTTACGTAGTACAGCCAGGTGATACCATTGAATCAATTGCTGAAAGATACGGGACTTCCGTTAATAAGTTAATTCAGGAAAATGGAATCGATAACCCGTACAGTCTCGTTCCGGGACAAACAATTATAATAACATATCCCAGTCAGACCCATATTGTTTCAGAGGGGGATACCTTGGCCAGAATTGCGGATTATTATGGAGTTACACTTTTACAGTTATTAAGAAACAATTCCTTTCTCTCGGACAGGAGTTACATCTTCCCTGGTGAAAGTCTTGTTATAAGTTATAATACCTCTGAAAAATTAATAACCAACGGGTACACCTATCATTTTATAAACCAGAACACCTTAAGAAAAACCCTTCCATACCTGACCTATCTTTCTGTATTTAATTACAGAATCTCCGATGCTGGTGAAATAATCACTTACGGAGATGATTCTAACCTCATACAATCGGCAAAGGATTACGGAGTTGTTCCTCTGTTGATGCTGTCTTTCTTGTCTCCCCAAGGGGAGCCAAATGTTGAAGTGGTTTATAATATTTTGCTCAGCCAGGATTTTCATGACCGCCTTATCAATAATATCCTGAATTTAATAAGAGCTACGGGATATCATGGTGTTAATATCATGATCAGCGGTATCAATACCATCAATCAGGAACTGTATATCCGTTTGCTGACTGAGGTATCAGACTATTTGAGTACGGAAGGTCTTCTGTTGTTTTTAACAATAAATCCAAATGTCAGATATGAAAACGAGGAAGTCATTTTTGAACAGTTAGATTATGCTGCCATCAGCCAAATAGCTGACGGTATCACCTTTTTTCAATATGTATGGGGAACAAATCCCGGCCCTCCGGCACCGGTCAGTTCCATTAATTTCATTCAATCTTTTATTGATTATGTAACTGCCCTCGCTCCGCCGGAGAAAATATCCGTAGGTAAACCACTGATTGGCTATGACTGGCAGCTTCCATATATACCTGAAACATCAAGTGCCAACTCTCTGACCATTAATTCTGCAATAGATCTGGCGAATAATACCGGTACAACGATTCAATTCGATGATATTTCACAGACACCGTATTTTTATTACCAGTCCTTTTACGGTGAATGGCCCGTGGACCATATTGTCTGGTTTATAGATGCCAGAAGCATTAGTGTTTTAGATATGCTCATATCCAGGTATGAATTGTCAGGCTCCGGAATCTGGAATATAATGGTATACTATCAACAGATGTGGACCCTGATTAACTCCCAATTTGAGATAATAAAACTGCTTCCGGAAGATTTAGAATAGTAATAGTAAATGCCTAATCTGCTATGAAAGAATAATAACTGCCGGCCATAAATTACTGCCGGCAGTTATCGTTCTTTTATACAATATCACCAAATATATTCTCATCTAAAATACCAAACCCCCAATCTGTGTTGGGATAATCCAGGCTGCCGTCTCTCTGGGCACTGCTTGTAAATATATAACGGATAAAAGTACAATCCATATTGGGCAGATTGCCGTCTATTACCCCCCATTCCATTAATCTTGCGGCTATCCCTGAAGCATAGGCTGCCGATAAACTGGTCCCGGAATAATATGCAAAGGTATTATTTGAGGTTGGTGCAATGATGTTAACGCCAGGAGCGGCTATATCAGGTTTCGGTTCATTGGTCTTGGTAAAACCTCTGCTGGCATTATAAAATAGCTGCAGATCCGCCGGATTGTAAGCAGTGACCGTAACCAAATTAACCGTATTTCCCGGTACTGATATCGTGGTATTATTAGTAGAATTCAGAAAATAGGTATTGGAGGAAATATACTGATGGATGGGAAGCCAGATATGAAACTGATTGAGTAAATCATAGGAGCCGGATACACGAAAACTCCAGATACCTGCTTGTGTATTTTTAAAACGGAATAAAATCAGCTGTGAACCGGCAAAGGGTTCCTGCAGGCGGTTATCAATATATATAACCGTATCCTTGTAAATAACCGGAATAGTATCCAGCTGTCTGTAGGAACGGGATATATGATATACCGGATCACCATTCGGTGCTATCACATCCACCCCCAGCAGATTAGGGGGATATCCCCATAGTTCCATAGTAAAATTCTCATTGTTTAGACCAACATTCAACTCTACGGTATTAAAAAAATTAGGCGAACTGATTTCCCCATAATAATGCCCGTTCCAGTTACCTTCCTCACCGGCTCCGATAATAACTGCAACCCCTGGAAATTCTCCGATATTTGATATATATTTGCTGATAAAATCTTCTCCCATATGAGAACCCTGGCTGGAACCAAGCCCAAGACAAATAATGATAGGCCGATGCAGCTTACTGGCTGCCTGTACCAGATACCTGATTCCCATCATAATATCACTTTCCTCATAGCACAGAGCCTCCTCCGGTATTCCGAAATAATCTTTCAGATAAGGCTTGGCAGGCTTTAACTTAACCACCGCCAGTTCCACATCAGGCGCAGTTCCGACAAAGTCGAAATTATCATGATAGTACCCGGCAGCTATTCCAGCCATTGCAGTTCCCTGGCCCACTTCATCCATACTGGGCACGATGGATAACGGGTCTTCGGACCGGAGTGCAAGATTAATCTGATCCCGGCTGTATTCCGTACCGTAATAAAAATCCTCCGGGTACCCGTCGGTGCTTGTAATAGACTGGTCCCATATTGATACAATTCTTGTGGTTCCCTCTGTGTGCCGGAATAACATGTTACGGTAATCAATACCGCTGTCTACCAGTCCGATTAATACCCCCATTCCGGTATATTCCGAAGCCGTCAGAGTAGGTATATAATAATTAATATCCGGCTCCGTTGTAGATGTATTCATAGTTCCGTAACACTTTGGAATTGATGCATAGCCGAATTTATAGACTGCATTATATGTCATTTCACTGACAGGAATATATAATACGGCATACCGTCTGTCGATGATATTATATGAGACATTGGGATAGCTGGACAATGCCTCAATATTATAATTATAATCAATGATTAAATCTGCAAAATCATTACTGGTTATTTTGTAACTTTCTTCCGCAGTCATAATTTTTTACATTCTCTCTATACTCAATTGATTTATTCTATGAATTTTCCGATATATTCATGACTGAATTTAATTACCAATTCTTTCTACGGACTGTTTGCTGTATCCTTTGGTTACTCCTTAAATTGTATTTCAACGCATACGGGATAATGGTCGGATAAGTATACCCCTTCTTTACAGTCCTCCCAGGTTTCAGAAAGAGTGCAGGTGATTGTATCCGACACAATTATATAATCTATTTTCTCCGTTTCCTTCAACGCTCCAAATTCATGATAGGTTCCTGTAATACCTGAAGTCAGATCCACCAGTTCGGGATAATCCTCAAGTATTTTTAATTCTTCTGAACCGGGGAAGGCATTAAAGTCACCTGTTAAAATCACCGGAGATGAAACAAAAGCTTCTTCTGCTGCGATTCGTTCCAGAATCTGACTAAGCCCTGCTCTTCTTGCTTCACTTCCAATATGGTCCAGATGGGTATTATAGATTCTAAATACCTCTCCTGACTCTAAATCCTGAAACAGAGCCATCGTGCATACCCTTGGACACACACTCTGGTTTTCATAACGGGAACCCGGTACTTTAGGCGTTGGCGAGAGCCAGAAGACATCCATTTGCATTAGATTAAGCGTTGTTTTTTTATAAGCTATGCTTGTCTGTTCATCTAAAAGCTTTTCATCCCGGCCGCAGCCAATGACATAATAGTCACTTAAGTTCTCCTTCAGCCAGATTGCCACATGTGGAAGCACCTCCTGAAAACAGAGAATATCCGGGGCTTCTCTTTGTATTTTTTCTAATATAATTTCTTTTCTGTAACGAAAACTATTGGGTCCGTCCTGATCAAAATCACAGCGAATATTAAATGTAACCACTTTCATATCTTTATCCCGGGTATCACAGTTTTTGTGATACTGCCGCACAACCAGAAGCAGTGTTACTGTTCTTTGCAACTTTAAAGGAATATGCGGCTCCCTTTCTTGTATTTTGTATTATAATTTATCATAACTCATTTAAAACAAAATTCAATATCCATTCTATAATAAATTGATCTTATTCCAGGTTTCTGAAACGCTTTCCTCTATATTTTTTCAGAACAGGGAAAAAATCGTCATCCTTAGTGCTTTGCTGCCGTATGTTAAAGGCCTCGTCTTACATATCTTATGTCCCTATAATATACACAATCCGGTATAGCAAAAAATCAACCGAAAGGTTGATTTTTAAGGTTGATTATGGAGAATAATTCTAGAGGTTGATTTTGGAGGTTGGTACTGGAGGTTAATTCTGTAGGATGTTTTATAAGATGAATTTTAGCAAAACCATATTTTTGAGAATATATCAATTATATTTTTCCGTTTTTCCTTATATATTTAATAGAATCTCCTTTTAGTCAGATCTATGGAAGACCGGGACTTAAGCTCCATAGGTAAACTTTTTTAGAAATGGGGGATAGGTTGAAAACGAAATACAGTTTTTCAACATCTTGATTTATACGTGCGCCTAAGCGCACAGATGGGAGTTAACATGAAATTCGGAAAAACGGCACTTATTTTTATTGGATTGTTCTTTCTAGTGTTATGCATTTTCCTGTTACTTATCTGGAATAACTTCTCCGGGGTATCTATGGCTGTTTTGATGGGACTGCTTATTTATGGCATCTTGCTATTGGCAATCTTCCTATTTATTAATACCAATACGGCGAATTCCGAAAGGGAAGTAGGTGAATTTTATAAAACCCTGCGCCAGTCCCTGCTTACCAAAAACTACAGCATTTCCGGTAATGAAAGGGAGGAATCGGAGGCGGCTGCAGATGTTTTAGAACTTATGACCATTAATATGAAAGAAATCAAAGAATATTATGTATTAAGCAAAAATATGGCCCGAAGTTCCTTTCGTCTGTCTGTGTCTATGTGCCTGTTAGGGTTTACGCTGATTGCCTCCTCCATCATCTCGGTGTTTATACTGGATTCCGCTTTGGGTTCTGCCCTGGTTCCCGCCATAGGGGGTGCAATTGTGGAAGTGGTTGCAGGAACTACTCTTATTGTATATAAGCAGTCCCTTGACCAGCTTAATAAATATTATGAGGCCTTACATGAAAACGAGCGTTTTCTCTCCGTCGTTAATATTACGGATAAGATCAGCCTCGAGAAAAAGGATGATGTATATGTGGAAATTATCCGGAGCCAGCTCGGTCAGAAAGATACTAACCCCCAAATCTTATAATAAGAACTCAGTCTTTCTACAAGCATGGAATATTCCTGGAGCTGTTGCAACAACTCCAGGAATTCTTTTAAACTGTTGTATTCATATCTGCCTAGTGCTTTTCATCCGTCTTAGTATTTCAGTTTTATTCAGCCAAAATATTGGGCTCTGGTAATACCATAATGCACCACATCCTGAAAAACGCCTTTTATCTTTACCTCCTGTAAAGAAAATCCTTCATAGCTCATACCGCTCTTTTGCATTACCTTGCCGGAACCTTCGTTTCCGACATAATGGCTTGCCTCTACGCGGTTTAGTTCAAGTTTAGTAAAACATAATTCCAAAATTGCCTTCAGCGCCTCCGTCATATATCCGCAGTTCCAGAAATTCCGGTTAAGTACATAACCAAAACTCGCTTTTTCATGCTGCGGTTCCACACGGATATCAATGCAGCCGATGCATTGATTGGTTGCCTTTAATGTAAGTGCATATACCCCCGGTCTGGAATAATAAGCCATTATAACTCTTTCAGCTGCTTCTACATCCGTTATCCCCGGCCAGATCAAATACTTTAGAGTCTCTGCGTCACTTCCGTAAGCTAATACCGCTTCTTTATCACTGATGTTAAACCTTCTTAAGACCAGACGCTCTGTACAGAGTGTGGTGGTTTTCCTGATTAAATCATTATAATTACTTTTCATGCCAACTCCCTTTGTATAAATCCCCATGCATATTGCAAGCTACGCTTGCGATACTGCTAAACAGAAAGATTAAAATGCAACACATTTTTCAAGTTATGAACTTCACACAGTCTTCCATTCGTATAAAAAGATTTCTCCGCCATAGGCATACGTCTCACAGCAATGATTGAATGACAGATAAGAGTTCTTTTATATTTGTAACATAATAATCCGCCCATTTCTTTAAGCTTGTTAACCGCTCCTCATCTCTTTTCATATAATAGCCGGCTAACACCGTAATAATTCCTGCTTCTTTGGCACCCTTTAGTTCATCGGAACCGCCATCTCCTATAAACATGCACTGCTCCGGACTTACCTGCATTCTTTGCAAAGCTTCCCGGTAAATCTCCGGGTCAGGTTTTAAATAACCTGCATCACAGGAGAAAACAGACGTATCAAAGATCTGGCTTAGTGCTGACTCACTCCAATACGCCGTATCAATGACATCCGCATTACTTATCAGGCATAGTTTCAGTTGTTTGTTCTTTAAAATCTGCAGTGTATCTAAAATTTCAGACTCTGCTTCCAACAGTGCTTCCTTCATTCTTTCGGTACGCAGGTGTAAAATATCGGCTCTGTCCGCATCACTTAATACAATTCCACTATTAACTTTTATACTGTCCGTTATTCTTTCAATGATCTTTTTCGGGTCTTTTAATTTCCCCGAGGCTCTTTCTGTATAGAGCACCGGGTCTTCGGCATATTTTTCCCATTCCTCCTGTGTCATACCCGGGATATCGTACTCATTCCGGCCCTTATGATACCTTGGGACAATCAGTGTAAAGAATAAGTCAAAAAATAGTACTTTAATTTGGCATTCCATATTCTCCTCCGTTTTCTGATTTACTTACAATAAGTTTTTATTCTGTTGCCTTTGTATCATAATAATACATATTTTGGAAACAATCAATTAAAAGCCGGCAAGAGATTATTTTGTGATTCAGGTGTCAAAGGTGGATTTTTTGAACCGCAGGAATACAAGCGTAATCGTTTCATTAGTACATATATATTCATAAAATCCAGTTAGTGGAACCTTCGGACGCCTGAATCATGATCTAGAATGCCGTAATTTACTGCATTAAGTTTATTTCACTCTGTATTTTTTCTATAAACTCTTCCATCGTAAGGCTGCCCAGTTCCCCTAATTCCCGGTTTCTTACGGAAACGGTGCCATTCTCTGTTTCCTTTTCTCCTACAATCAGCATATAAGGAATTTTCTGCATTCTGGCTTCCCGGATCTTATATCCGATTTTTTCATCCCGGCCGTCCAGTTCACAGCGGATTCCATTCTCCTTCAGCAATTTTTGTATTTCCCCGGCATAGGGTGAAAACTTTTCCGAGATTGGAAGTATTTTAACCTGTACCGGTGACAGCCATAAGGGGAAATTACCGGCATAATGCTCCGTCAGGATCCCGATAAAACGTTCCAGGGAACCAAAAATAACCCGGTGTATCATGATAGGCCTATGCGGTTCCCCGTCTGCCCCTGTGTATTCAATTTCAAACCGCAGCGGCAGCTGGAAATCCAGCTGGATGGTGCCGCACTGCCAGGTGCGTCCTAAGGAGTCCTCTAAATGAAAATCAATCTTCGGCCCATAAAATGCTCCATCCCCCTCGTTGATGACATAATCCATCCCGATCTCTTCCAGGGCAGATTTCAGACTATCCGTTGCCAGAAGCCAGTCTTCTTCACTCCCTATGCTGTTTTCCGGTTTTGTAGACAGTTCGACATGGTATCGAAACCCAAATACCCGGTATACTTCATCAATTAAGCGGACAACACCTTTGATCTCATCTTTTACCTGGCTTTCCGTCATAAAGATATGGGCATCATCCTGGGTAAAACACCTTACCCTCAGCAATCCATGCAGCGTTCCGGATTTTTCATGCCGGTGCACCAATCCTAATTCACCCACCCGCATTGGCAGATCCCGGTAGGAATGGGCGGAGGATTTATATACCAGCATTCCTCCGGGACAGCTCATGGGTTTCACAGCAAAATCCTCCCCCTCAATTTGAGTTGTATACATGTTTTCCCGGTAATGGTCCCAATGACCGGAAGTCTCCCATAATTCCCGTTTCAGGATTAGGGGGGTTTCTATTTCAACATAGCCTTCTCTTTCGTGAATTTCCCGCCAATACTGGATTAATTTATTTTTCAGAATAAGGCCTTTGGGAAGGAAAAACGGAAAACCTGGCCCCTCCTCCTGCAAGAGGAAAAGTTCTAATTCTTTCCCTAACTTTCTGTGATCCCTGCGTTTGGCTTCTTCCAGCCGGGCAAAATACTCATCAAGCTCAACTTGTTTCGTAAACGCAGTTCCATAGATTCTGATCAGCATTTTATTCTTCTCGTCCCCATGCCAGTAAGCTCCTGCTATGGCAGTCAATTTAAATGCTTTTATCTGCTTTGTATTAAGAAGGTGGGGGCCGGCACACAGGTCCACATATTCCCCCTGTCTATAAAAACTGATTGCTTCTGCGTCATCCAGAGCTTTTGTTAACTCTATTTTATAGGGTTCGTTACGGGACTCCATCAATTTTATTGCGTCACCTTTTGGTAAAGTAAACCACTCAATGGGAAGCTCCTCTTTTACGATCTTTCTCATCTCTTTTTCCAATAAATCAAGCTCAACCTGTGTAAATGGAATATCTCTGTCAAAATCATAATAAAAACCATCCTTGATTGCAGGACCAATACCAAGTTTTGTATCGGGATATAACCGTTTTACAGCCTGGGCTAAAATGTGGGCGGCGGTATGTCTGTAAGTATCCTTTCCTGCTTCGTCTTCGAAAGTCAGAACTGATAATTTACTGTCTTCATCAACTGTTGTACGCAGATCCGCCATTTTGCCGTTAATACTCACCGCACACGCCATTTTTAGCAGCCCGGGAGCCAGATCCTTTACCGCTTCCGCTGCCGTAACTGGTTTTTCATACTCACGGTTAAAACCGTCATTTAATTGAATCTTCATGATACATTTCTCCTTTTCATCTTTTAAAAGGTTAACGGGTAACAAAAAAGCACCCCTAGGCATACTTTCGCTGCCTAAGGGTGCATCCATATCAAATGCACGGTTCCACCTTAATTTTTTACTTTCAGGTTCTAACAAACCTTATTCTTTAACGCAGAAATACGGCAATGTTTATTTCACATTACAGCTCAGGAGTGGTTTTCACATAAACTAACCGGGAAGAACTCTCAGCTTTTGTTCTTTTCTCTGTCCGGGTCGTACATGTTACTCTTTCCGTCATTGCTTTTGATATATTGATACGATTATAGCACTTTAGAAAGAATTGTCAATCTTTTTCTCCATGAAAAGCGCAGAGGTATGTAATCTGAAATACACGAAGTAATCAGAGATTTATTCTATAGCTAAAGAGCTCTAGTAATAAATGCCAGCATGTAGTATTTACACTTTTGCCATTAATTACAGAGACTCAAAAAACTGCCGGCGGTAGCACGGCAGGTATTAAAATTCCTGTATAACATTATATTTTATGTACGGTCTAAAAACCTCATTCTGCCCGCTCCGGAATTTTTAGGCTTTTCACCAATCTGGAATTCATTAATTTCCATCTCTTTTTTCATTTCACTGCTTAAATTGTCGGCACATGACCTGCACAGCCTTCCGAATTTGATATCGGCACCGCAGACCTCGCAACTTAAAAATATAGCTGACCCATCTGGAATTACAAGTCTGCCATCTCTTAAATAACTTTTAATCCGGCTGATTCTCACACCGGTCTCTTTTGATACCTGCATGATGGTTGCGGAAAGATTATCATATATAAAGTCCTTTACCACTTCAAACTCAGCCTCATCCTCTGCCTTACAGCCAGCACAAATACATTTACCAATACCCGTATAATAGAACATTTTTCCGCATCTTCTGCATTCCTGGATATCACCGTTTTTCTTCTGGTCCATACAGTCACCAACTCTCTTGATCATGATGTCATATAAATTAACCTTTAATTCTCCAATTACCCCTTTATTATATATGCAGGCTGAAATATTTGTCAAATGATTTTGTCGGACTATGAGGAAAGACCTAGAAAAAAGACGCCCCTTTAAACAGGACGCCGGATTTTCTTATGAATATAACTGAAACTTTTTACCGGTTTTATAACCGGATAGCGGTGCCATCTTCTACAATAAGCCGGTTAGCCGGCGTAAACTGTTCCGCACACAGTCTGTCAAACAACATACCGGGTTTCATATGTATGGGTATTACATATCTTGCTTGCAGAATACCGGCACATTCCGTAGCTTCCTCCGGATTCATATTATAGATTCCGTCAATTGGAAGTACCGCATAATCTAAATGATAAGCCGGGATTTTATCGGTCATAAAATCCGTAACGGAAGTGTCGCCGGATGCATAGAAAGTTATGTCATCGAACTTCAGGATATAACCCACACATTCCAATCTGCTGTGATTCCGGTTATAAGCCGGCACCGACTCAAGCTGTACATCCTTTACCGTAAAATTATGATATTCCCCGCCTTCCAGAGCTTCTCGATCTGTTATTACCGTACAGCCGGACTTTTTCTCAACCAGTTCAATATGATTATGGTCACCATGTTCATGGGTGATGAGTATCAAATCCGCAGGTATATCATAACCGCCTCCCGCATAGGGATCCACGTAAATAACAGTTCCCTTGTCCGTAGTCAGACGGAAGCTGCCATGCCCCTGAAAAAAAATTCAGCCATAATGTTATCCTTTCCCCGTGATTAAATCAATACAGCATAACTGGCCAGGAAAGCCTGAATTTTAATGCTTTACCTGACCAGCAAATAATTAAAAACACCATATACTTTATTTAACTCACCGGCAATCATTTATTTATAGGTCCATCTGCTATATTCTAGCACAAATGTAATATTCTGTAAATATATAACTGCTTTTAGGGTGTTAATACAACTGTCATTTAGGAATTAACTACAAACATCTAGATAATGATCATCTTGTATTATTATAACCATTCTTATTAATCATACTTTGATATTTAAAATACTAGCTACCATGGCCTCTGAATTAAATCATTCAGCTCTTGCGTATAAACTCGGCATGGCATTTCGGACAGGTAATACATATCTTACCCTTTCCTTTTGGTACTCTGATTTTCTGCTTGCAGGTAGGACATACATATATGTGATAATTCTTATTCTGCAAACTGCGTGATCTAAAATTTGCGAAATAACCAAAAAACCTGGTCTTCAGAGTAAGAAATTTCTGGTTTTCATTGTATCTTTGATTTATATTTCTGGAAAATATCCTAAAATAACTAACAATCAATATTAAAAAAGGTAATATTTCAAATAATCCGTTACGGAAAAATGTAGATATCAGCATTATGGTAACGGCCGCTCCCAGTAAAAACTTACCCAGCTGGTCCACCCCGTATCTGCCCATCATAAATTTTCTCAATTTATCCTGCATATTTAAAACCTGCCTCCATTATAAAAAATAATCTTTAGAATCATATAATCCACCTTACAGCCATAATCAATTCTTGTCAATGCCTAATGGCAATTGTTTATTTACTTTTAATATATAGCATGATTTCTTAGTAATTTATTTATAATTGACGAGGTTAAATCTCTATTTCATTTTTCATCAGCAAGCTGATAATTCTCCCAGCTATCATAAGCCATGTTCAGTCTATTTTCTACCTTTTCTTTTTTAAGAAATAATTCACCCAGATATTCCGCTTCAAAACTATGCTCCGCGATTTCAGTTTCAATAGCCTTTAATTCCGTTTCCATCTCCTCTATTTCGCGTTCCAGCATTTCGAGTTTCCAGGGTGATATCGCTGCAGATCGTTTCCTTGATGCGTCCGTTTTATAATTTGCTGCTTTGTTTGCGCCTGAGGCTTTGCTAAGCTCTATGGTTTTCTCCGCTTCGGACCGTTTATAGGAACCTGTCGGTTTATCAGTACTCTCGGTTCTGCCGGCCGCCGTTTTGCTTATTCCTTCCGGTTTGGCTGCCTCCTCCGTCTTATTACCAGGCTGAAACACCTCACTGGTATTCTTACGGCATTCCTCCAGGTAGTAAGAGTAGTCCCCGGGGTAAACCTTAAGGTTACTATTTTCTATAACCATAATCTTATCTGCAATTTTATTGATAAAATAACGGTCATGGGATACAAACAGCAGTGTTCCTTCATATTCTGCCAAAGTTTTCTCCAGAACTTCCCTGGATTCGATATCCAGATGATTTGTGGGTTCATCCAGAACCATAAGATTTACTTTTTCAAAGGTTAAGGAGCACAACCTTAAACGGCTTTTCTCACCTCCGGATAAAATCCTGATTTTTTTATGAACGTCTTCTTTAAAAAACAGTCCTCTGGCCAGCTGGCTTCTGGCAGCTTCATAGGTAATATTATGGTGATAAGTAAAATACTCCAGTATTGTCTGCTCCTCATCCTGAAAGGTAACCTGCTGAGGCAGGTAACCGATCTTAACCTGGGACCCGGTTTTTATCGTTCCGGTATCTGGCTGCAGCTCACCCAGAATCATTTTTAATAAAGTCGTCTTTCCGCATCCGTTTTTTCCGATAATACAGGCACTATCCTGATAAAACAGTGTAAACTCCACATCAATGAGCAGGGGGTTTTCCTCAAAACCTTTAGACAGATTACCAATATCCAAAACCATATTACCGGTTCTGCTGCCGATGTCCTGATTAAATTGCACTCTTTTGCTCGTTTTTACCGGTTTATCCAATACTTCAATCTTTTCCAGCCGCTTTTCCAGTACTTTAGCCCGCTTAAACATTGCTTCACTGTCGCGCATTCTGCCCCAGATACGGTATTGTTCAATCTGCTGTTCCATTTGTTCGATTTTTTTCTGCTGGCTCAAATAATGCTTATATTCAATTAAAAACCTTCTTTCCTTTTCCAGTACATAATAGCTGTAATTACCGTAATAAATACCGGTACGGTTAAACTCCAGTTCAACAATTTTCCCTGCCACACTGTCAAGGAAATACCGGTCATGGGAGATCATCAGTACGGAACCATTATAGCTTTTTAAGAAGCCCTCCAGCCATTCCGTGGTTTCCAGATCCAGATGGTTCGTAGGTTCATCCAAAAGCAGAATATCCGGCTCTTCCAGAAGGATTTTAGCCAGAATAACCCTGGTCTTTTCTCCTCCGCTTAAGGAGGCAAAAGACATTTCTTTCATACCGCTGTCTATCTTAAGGCCATCCGTAATCTTGTTTATCTTTGTCTCCAGCTCATACCCTCCGGCCTGCTCATATTCTTCCGTCAGCCTGGTGTATTGCTTTAATGCCTTATCCAAGGCATCGTCTGAAAGAAACTGAAATTGGTTTTCCAGTTCCGATAATTTAGATTGCAATAAAAACACCTCCTGTAATGCCATCCGGATTACGTCGATTGCTTTCACCCCTTCTTTATAGACCGGAATTTGATTCAGATAACCAACCTTTACATCCTTGCGTAAATTTACCTCTCCTCCCTGATAATCTTCCGTTAAACTGCCATCTGTGTTTAGGCCATCTTCTTCCAGTTTATTTACTCCGGGAATACCGCCCAGATACCTGCCCATAATAATCTTCATAACTGTAGTTTTTCCGCAGCCGTTTTTACCGATTAAACCAATCCGTTCCCTAGTTTTAACCTCAAAAGATATATTCTCAAATATTTTTGTCGCTCCGTAATACTTTGTTAAATTGTTAATGCTTAATTCTATCATAATGACACCATGCCCTTCCTGATTCTAAATTTACCTGTTAATAAACGCAAAAAATCCCAAAGCCAATAAGGCTTTGGGATTTCGTTAAGGTCAGCTGTGGCTGCCCTTCTCTTTATTCTCACAAAATAAGATAATAATTTAAGAACTCTCCAAAATACTTATATGGTTAATATTGGAACTATTAAATTTGGACGCACTTCTAGCCTTAAGCTGAAAAAAAGCGATCATAAGAGATTCCAATTTTACCCATTTAAGTGTCTGGTTCATTTTGTATTACCTTTCTTTGTCAGGCAATTACGAATCGATATAGATTCACGCTTACCTATTTTGATATATGTATTATAATATGAGAAAGTAGAGCTTACGTCAAGGCTTTTTTAGCAATTTGGAAAAAATGTACACAAAAACCGAAAAACATTAACCTATATTCCTCTTAAGTATATCTTTAATCCAGTATCCCCTGCATGGGATTGTTAACCATTGGCAGTCCTCTGTTATAGGAGGTTTCCAGCTGAATGAAGCGCCTTTCTCTGCTGCTCTTTTCAAAACTGGTCAAGATTTCAAGTACATGGCGGGTCTGTTTATAATCTGCCCGGTAATCCCTTCCCTCGGTAAGAGCTTTCGCCATATCGGCAACGCCCAGCCCTCTGGAATTCACTTTATAATCATATAATAAAGGCATCTCTTTTAATTCACCGTCCTCCGGACGCAGGAGTTTAACAGGACCGCCAAAGGTGTTGGGATCCGGTACGATAAGTGTTCCCTTGGAACCATAGATTTCAAGTCTTGCCTGCTGCTGATAATAAACGTCAAAGGTTGTAAATATAGTACCAACCGCACCGCTGTCAAAATTCATTATTCCGGTGATATAAGTAGGAACATCTACGTCAATTACCGTACCAGCTTTTGGCTTGCTGGTAATGGTTCTCTTCGGAAAGCTTGTTTTGGTTACCCCGGTAACGCTATGGACTCCGCCCAGCAGATTAACCAGCGCGGTAACATAATATGGTCCCATATCCAGCATGGGGCCGCCGCCGAACTTGTAATAAAACTCCGGATCGGGATGCCAGGTTTCATGTCCTCTGCAAATCATAAAAGCTGCTGCTCCCACCGGTTCTCCGATATAACCGTCATCAATTAACCTGCGGCACGTTTGGATACCGGAGCCTAAAAAGGTATCCGGTGCACCGCCCAGCATAAGCTGCTTTTCTTCTGCCAGATCCGCCAGTTCTTTTCCTTCCTCAAAAGTTGCGCCTAAGGGCTTTTCACTGTAAACATGCTTGCCGGCTATTAAAGCCCCTTTTGTTACCTCATAATGTTCGTAGGGTCTTGTTAGATTTAACACCATATCCACTTCCGGGTCGGCAAAAGCGTCTTCCATGGTGTCATATATTTTTTCTATCTCATACTTCTCTTTTGCAGTTTCGGCTCTTTCGCGCACCAGGTCACATACGCCGATTATTTCAACTTCCTGAAAGACATTCGTGATATTCTCCAGGTAAATGCCGCTGATTG
Source organism: Bacillota bacterium (assembly GCA_023443925.1). Next base: position 44,249 of record JAEZSL010000302.1, read on the forward strand.
CACCTACCCCCACCATTGCAATTTTTACTTTTCCCATTGAATCCTCCATCAATACATTTTAGCGGTATTTTCAAATTTATCCGTATCCAGTTTGTGATTTATTGCATAAGCTTTTCCTTCTGCTGCCCAGAGGAGTCCGCGTTCCATTAGAATTTCCGCTGTTTTTGATTTATCAAATACGTCATCATGATGGCCGAGGGAAGAATAAAAGACCCTGCCGTTTCCCCAGAACTTTGTCCAGACTACCGGCATATCCACAGGTTTATTTGAGATATGATAATAGTTTACAATGGGAAATCTGGTGGTGGCAAGCACCTCGATGGCCGGATCAATGTGCAGGTAATAATGCTCGCTGCAGACCGGAAAATCCTCCAGTCCTTCAACAATGGGACTTGAACCTTTATTAATATTCACCGTGTATTCGATACCATCACCGCCCGGGTGGCTCACCCATTGTCCTCCGGTCATAAATTGCCATTCCGTATTATCCCTGAAAGAATCGCACATACCGCCGTGGCAGCCGGCTAACCCGACTCCGTTTCCTACGGCTTTAGACACATTCTTTACATACTCGTTATCAATCTGTCCCATGGTCCAGCAGGCTACAATTAAATCCAGCCCCATTAAATAATCCAGGTCTCCTAATACCTCCAGCGTATCCGAAATTGTACACTGATAACCGTATTTTTCCAGCAATCCTGCAAATCGTGCGCTTGTCAGCTTAGGCTCATGACCATCCCAGCCCCCCTGGATAACTAAAACTTTCTTTTCCGTAACCAAAATATTTTCCTCCTTATTTTGTTAAAACAAGCTTACATAAGATAAATTATCTTTTTCTTATCATCAATTGTATTATACACGGATTTATGATAAGATGTAGGACAGATAGAATCTGAAATCAGACAAATATTGACGTATGGAGGAGAATGTAATGATACCTTTTTACGAAACTTCAGAAAATGCACTACGGACTTTTTATACCAGTAATTTTAGTTTTCCTTCCCACCTGCACAGCAGCCTGGAACTGTTGTACGTCATAAGCGGAACCATAAGTGTTACGGTCCAAAAACAGACAAAACTGCTGGGGCCGGGTGACTTTTCCATTGTCTTTCCCAATGTAATTCATAGTTATGATTCACAGGCCGATCATTTGTATGACGCAAGTCTTTGTGACGAAAGCCTAGTTCTAGTTGCCATCTGCGGGCTGAATCTGACCGGAGATTTTCTTAAGAAGGTTACCCGTTATTATCCCGCTGATCCTTTTATCTGCTCCGCTCTTTTACATGAGAATGTATTCTATGCCATGGGCCAGCTGGATTTGGAAAGGCATAACGGACAGAACCTGTCTGCCTGTGCTGCGTTATTGCAGCTGATTCTGGCCCGTACCATACCGGTTATGAAGCTGCTTAAGAATAATGATATTGAAAGTTATGATCTTACACACCGGATCGTAACCTATGTCTCGGAATATTTCCAGGAACCTTTGACCCTTACCGATCTGGCCGGACAACTGAATGTAAGCAAGTATCACCTGTCCAGGGTTTTTTCCACCAAATTAAATACCAGCTTTAATAAGTATCTGAATTACATCCGCCTAAACTATGCCGTTACATTAATCCACTCCACCGATTTGTCCCTGACACAAATTGGCATCGATTCCGGTTTTGAAAGCCAGCGTACCTTTAACAGGGCTTTCCGGGAGGTTTACCATGTGTCCCCCAGTGAATACCGGCAGAATTCCTCTGCTTTTAAACAATGAATTAAGGCCCCTGATATGTAGACTAAGTACGTAAACTGATTTACTAGTCATACGGCTGCTTATAGATTTGATACCTGGAAGTTACCCCTTTAATGATATACAGAATACAATTTAATCAGAAAGGAATGATCCTATGGAGTGCAGAATCGGTTGCGCCGCCTGCTGTATCGCGCCTTCCATCTCTTCGGCTATACCCGGCATGCCGGAAGGGAAACCCGCGGGTGTCAGGTGTATCCAGCTTACCGCTGATAACAGGTGCGGTATATTTGGCAGACCGGACAGGCCTTTGGTCTGTCAGAGTTTGAAACCCTCTGAAGAAATGTGCGGTACTACGTCAGCGGCTGCCTGCCGTTACCTGGAATGGCTGGAAGAATCAACCTCGGTAAAAGGAAAATAATTGTCTTATTATATTTCGTTTTCAAGCCAAATGATGAAACCCGGTTATGATTTTATGTTTTTAAGCATATATAGAATTAAATATTGTAATAAAGCTGATATTTATGCAAAGAACATATAACTCTGATTCTATGCGCAGTTCGCAGATGGGAGCAACTATGTATTCAGAAAATAACGCATTGTTTACTGCCGCTCAAGTAAATGAGAATTATGGTATATTACAGGTGCAAGTAGTTTGCGAGCTAGGAGCAAGACCTGTTGAATACGCACAGGTGCAGATATATAATAAATATGATCCTGATACGGTTATTTTAGATTTGACTACAGATGCTTCAGGCAAAACCAAAGAAATCGAATTACCGGCTCCTCCCATTGAATACAGTATGGTTCCCTCTGCCAATCGGCCCTACGCAGAATACAGGGTTGTTATCAGTGCTCCGGGCCTGCAGACCGTAGTTATAGACAGCACCCAGCTGCTGCCTTATGTTAAAACCATACAGCCCATCCGTATGCCAAGAAGAGAAATGGAAAGTAGTGAAGTAAAATTGATTTACATCGGACCTCATTTTCTGTATGGTGATTACCCGCCGAAAATATATGAAGCTGAAGTAAAGGATAATTTTATTTCCTCTGAACCCCTGATGATTCCGGAATCCATTCTCGTACATGATGGCTTGCCGGATGACTCCTCTGCCATCAATTATACGGTTGATTACAGGGATTACATAAAAAATGTGGTATCCTGCCAGATCTACGGTAATTGGATACCGGAAACCATTTATGCCAATATACTGGCAAGACTTTCATTTTCTTTGAACCGCATCTACACCAGCTGGTATAAAAATCAGGGATATGATTTTACTATAACCTCATCTACCGAATATGACCAGCTCTGGATATACGGACGTAATATTGACAGTAATATCAGTCTGGCCGTAGACTATATCTTTAATTATTTTTTATCCCGGCCGGAGATAACCCAACCCATACTAACTCAGGCTTGTACCGGAATTCCGTCTGACTGTCCCGGTATGCTTTCCCTTTGGGGTTCCAAGTTTCTGGGAGACCAGTCCTATAAAGCCATTGATATTCTGCGCTACTATTATGGAGAGCAGATCTATATTAACAGTACGGATAATATAGAAGGAATTCTCCCATGGCCTCAGGGAGAATTCACGGAGGGGAGTACCTCAGAAGCTGTCCGGCAGCTCCAGGAAAAATTAACGATTCTCTCCCGTGCCTATAATGAAATACCCTTAATTACAGAAGAAGGTTTATTCGGAGAAGAAACCAAAAATGCAGTCATGGCCTTTCAGAAAATTTTTGATCTGCCGGTAACGAGTATTGTAGATGCCCCTACCTGGTATAAAATTTCCCAAATGTATAACCGGCTGATAAATTCATCTAATTTATGTCAAACCTATACATAATACCAAGAAATTTTAACCTGACAGATTTTCGTGATTAAATGGACACTTATCCAAAGCTTGCAGAAAAAATTAGTAAGTGTATTCCTGCTCTCTGCAATCTGCCAGGTTTAATTAGCTTTCGTTAGAATTAACGAGAGCAGGAATATTACCGGTATCCGTTTCCGATAAATGGAAACGGTGTAGATGGACAGGCTCTTGCTGCCTTATCAGCCCAGGTAAGATAACGGAAATATATCTAATTATAAATTCATAGCCCGTATAATATCATATATATTCTCTACGACCTGCATACCATGTCCGATAAATTTCTCATATTCATTATATTCTGTCTTAATGCCGATAAAATGTGCGCCTGCATTGTACGCAAATTCCATATCCGTAATGCTGTCTCCTACGATTAATAATTCCTCGGGAGCCAGATTCATTTGACGGCAAAAATGCACAGCCATGTCCGGTGCCGGTTTGGGGTTCTTGGATTCCTCGTTAAACCCAAGAAAATCAAAATAATGCAAAATTCCGGCCTTATCCAATCCGGTTCGGGTAGACTGTTCCATATCGGCGGTGGCAACACCCAGAAGATACTTCTTATGTTTTAAATATTCCAACAGTTCCTTCACACCTTTTAAAGCCGTTATTTCCAGATTGTCTGCTTCCGCTTTTTCATTAAACAAATCAAGGAGTTCTTTATATGTAAGGCGCTCTGATTCTTCCCCCAATATTTCCATCCACAAATCCGCGATTTGAGTGGTCGCCAGATATTGAATCCTGCTTTCTTTACCAAAATTATTTTGATTATAGCCGGATAACCGTTTTATTTTTTCAATCGTTTCCTTTGAAACAGAATAACGTAAGTTAAGCTCCTTTAGTACCTCTCCGATAATCCCGTGCCAAAGGCTTAAAAATTCTAATAATGTCCCATCTTTATCAAACAATATACCTTTTATCATATCTCTCTCCAAATTCCTTAAGTAAATTTTTAAAATCTGCTTTATCCGGCTGAACTGCTTTGTTGTAAACCGGATTTACATAGGCAATTACCTGACCCTGCATATCATATATACCAAACCGCAGCCACCAGGGTTCCCCGCTGTTGTATATGGTAAAGCTTACACTGTCCTGATCATTTTTTAATAAAACCTCTTTTACTATTTTGCCGTTTAAGAAAAAGTATCCCTTAAAAGGCTTATTGATATTTTTTATGCTTATTTCATAGGTAATTTCTTTTTCATCTTCTGAAACCGGATCTCCCGGCAGATACTTTCCTCCTCCGATACAGATATCAAGTGTAACATAACGGGCAGTATAGCAATGACCGTTTCTTACGCCGTCCAGTATATTCTGCACCGACAGTCCTTTGCAGTATACATAGGTTGCCGGATCGCCGTAAATGGAAGGTTCTTTGGAACCTTCATAATATTCGTCAATTTTATTATGGCTGTCACTGCCGCCGATACCATAAATCCGGTATCCCCGGTTCCAGAGAAAATCCAGGAAAGCCGCTGCTTTTTCATTTGCCTCCGGGGCTGTTTCATAAGTAGGGTCGCAGATTACTTCTATGGTATTTAGCCTTGTCAGGTCAAATTCCCCGTAAGTAAAATGCCACGGCTCCATAAACATGTGGTTTAAAGACAGATTGCTGCCCAGAGAAAAGACATCCAGAGTCTGATCTAATATCTCCTCACTATTTCCCACAGGCTGTTCATAGAATAAAGCCAGATTCCTTACGCCATGTATATTAACATGACCTATAGGAAGGGTCAGTTCAAAGGAAGGAATTGATAAGCAGGGAAGGTCTGCCCTTCCAAATGCCATGCTGTTATGTTCCGTAAAAGCCATAAAATCCATCCCCTGATTTTTAAGTACCTTGGAAGCCTCCGTAAGAGAATTATGTCCGTCCGAAAAAATGGTATGCCCGTGAAAATCCCCTTTATAATAACGGCTGGCCTCCTCTTTTACGGCAGTAAAGGAGATTTCCTCTTTTGCCGGTTTTAGCTGGCAGTATTCTTTCTCATAGGTTCTGGTAATGTTAATTTCTGCGTTTATTATTATTTCTGCGCTTTCCTGCTGCAGATCATAAAGCGGAAGAATCATAAGTGTATAAACACCGCTTTGCAGATCATGATATAGTCCGTTTAAGGTACATACGGTCTGTGAGATATAAAGCTCCTTGATAAACCGGCTATAGCCAAGGGATAAGGTACCGCACAGCTGCATGGCAGGATTATATAGAAGCACCATTGCCCCCAGATTTTCTTTTAAGTCTGCCTTAATCCACAAACTGTGAATCGGTTCTGTAAACTCAATCTTTATCTTTTCCATTTTATTTTGTATTGCTGCTGCTTTTACCATTGTAATTACCTCCTTATAAGCATTTGCTGAACCATTCATTTCTCGCCATTTTTGGATAGTTCCCGGGAAATATTTTGCGTTG
>JAEZSL010000359.1 GCA_023443925.1 Bacillota bacterium
TATTCATCCCCCCTGCTTTTTGGATAATAAGTGACGGCAAACTCCCCTGCAGAACTGATGGCGGCCCCTGTTATATCAAATTCTGAAACAATTCCTTCCCTCCAGACAGCTTTTTTCTTACTCCAGGTTATTCCCTTATCTACGGATTCAAATAGGCCGTTTGCTTTGTCAAAACATAAGTAACTACCGTTTTCCTGCTTAACTATGCCATCAATGTCTGATATTTCTTTAGGAAACACCAGGGATTCTTCCAGATATCTTCCCTTTCCGTTGTTTGCACTTCCGGTTTCCTTTTCCTCCTTCCGGCATCCTGCGAGAATTGCCAAAAGACTTATCATAAGTATCATTAAAATTATACTTCGCTTTTTCATAATTGTTATCTCCTTAACCTTTTAATAATTTCTTTCTGCTTATTTTCCCAAGGCATAAAATGACTCGCATGTCCTTTGCGAGGCAATTCACACTAACACCCCTGCATACCGCAAGCCTGCTTGCGGTACTGTTCAAATAAGAAGTGTGAAATTTTCCTTATTTCACACGAACCTTATCTTTATATAAGTTATCAAAGCAATCTTTAAAAAACCTCTAAATTTTAGAGGTTTTTTAAAGATTGCTCCTTTACTATAGAAGCAGAAGCGGAACTGCTTTTCTTTGCTTACCCGTTTACCGGTGACGGATTGTTTATTTATTTACGGAATGCTATACTACTTTTAGGTTGATTTATTTATTGGAGATGATGGAATGAGAATTTTATTGGTTGAAGATGACAGAAAATTAAGCTTTACCTTATCCTTTCAATTAGAAAACGAGGGTTTTTTAGTAGATACCTGCGAAGACGGTGAGGAAGCTCTTTATTATATAGAACAAAAAGGCCATGACCTTGTCCTGCTGGACCGCATGCTTCCTTCTATGGATGGTATCACCGTATTGCAAACCATACGCAAAAAAGGAATTTTCACCCCGGTTATTATACTGACCGCCTTAGGCGAGCTGCAGGATAAACTCACTGGCTTTGATACCGGTGCGGATGATTACCTGGTAAAGCCTTTCGCCTTCGAGGAATTATTGGCAAGAATAAAAAGTATTCTAAGGCGTCCGGGCAAATGGGAAAGCTGTGAGGAATTAACCTTTGATGATATTTCCTTTCAAGTGGAAGAAAAGATACTAACCGGAACAGCCGGCTCCTGCACTTTATCCAAAACGGAAAGCCGCCTGTTGGAACTATTCATTCGAAATCAGGGCCAAGTCTTACCTCGTACGTTACTATTGCTAAAGGTCTGGGGGTATGATACCGAGGTAGAGGATGGAAATCTGGATAACTATATCCACTTCTTAAGGAGAAGAATAAAAAGTGTTGGAAGTAAATCGTTGATTTGTACCGTTAGAGGTATAGGCTACAGATTGGAGAAACATGTTTAGAAAAATACATCTGAGACTAACCCTGGTGTTTGCGGGTATCAGTTGGTTTATCTTACTCATTATGTCGTTAAATACTATTTACATAGCGGAACATGGTCTGAAGGAAAATAGTTTTTATTCCTTTCAAAGCGATATGAATACCCTGCTCACTAATTTGGGAGAACAGCCTGTTATTACCTATGAATGGCTATCCAAAATGGAGAATAACGGGAAATATGCAATCGGAATTTATGACAAAAATACCGCCCTGTCCTTCCTTCGTATTTCCAAGGACAAGCAGGAACAGGCTTTATTTCAGGAAGTAAGAGACTATGCTGTGCAGAACCTTAACACCGCCGGAAACAACTTAACTTCCACTCATTTTGAATTTAAATTCCTTTCTTCTGAGAAAAAACATTATTACGTAAGCTTTGCTGCTATCAAGACTGCCGGCGGCGGGCTGGAAGCTGTTATTATATATTCGCTTCGCGGATTACAGGAACAGCTTTTTAGACAGCGGCTGCTTTTCCTGTTACTGAATCTGCTTTCGCTTATTATAATTTCTGTCTTCTCCTGGTATTATACCAATCATTTATTAAAGCCAATCGAAATCAGCCAGAAAAAGCAGGCACAATTTGTTGCTGCGGCCTCTCACGAGCTGCGTACCCCCCTGTCTGTTATCCTGTTTTCTATATCTGCCCTAAAAAAAGCGGATGATACCCAAAAAGAGGTCTTCCTGCAGACAATGACAACCGAAGGCTATCAAATGTCCAGATTAATTGATGATATGCTGGTACTGGCCAATGCGGATAACAATACCTGGAACATCCAAAAAAATGATGTGGAGCTGGATACGCTGGTACTGGAAATCTTCGAAGCTTTTTGGCCCCTGGCAAAGGAAAAGAATATGTCTCTTTTCGTACACTTGCCGGAAGCGTCCCTGCCACACTGCCGTTGCGATAAGCAGCGGATTGGGCAAGTGCTTTCCATTTTACTGCATAATGCAATCAGCTATGGAAAAAAGGATAATCATGTTAACTTGTCCCTGAAAAAGAATATAACACATTTTATTTTAACCGTAACCGATAATGGCACCGGTATTGCAGATAAGGATAAACCCTATGTATTCGACCGTTTTTACCGGGCCGATTCCTCACGCAGTACAAAAGAACATTTTGGACTTGGATTAAGTATCGCAAAAGAGATCGTTGATGCACACAACGGAACGATACGGATAGAGGACACCCCGGGAGGCGGAGCAACTTTTATAGTACTGCTGCCTTTATAGTAGGGCCTGCTTATCTTTTTGATCCGCAATAAAATTTTTTAATTTTTTTCGAAAAAGGACTACTATATCTAGTGCAGATGTGATATAATACCACTGCATATAGTAATTATATTACAATTAAAGTTTTACCTTCAAATATTTGATTAGCGTATGGCTCGTTGAAATTATATTGGATTTCTGGGCGGATTTTGAACAGTTGATAGGAAAGAAGGAGTAAGGAGTAATCATGATAAGAGTAGTGAAAAAGGATAATACCAAGGAAGAATTTAATGTACAAAAGGTAGTTTGGGCAGTAGACAAGTCTGCACAACGCGCCTTAATTAGGTTTACTCCCCAGGAGCATGAATTTATTTGCAGATTTGTAGAAAATAAAGTAGCAGAAATGAATAAAAGTGAAATCTATATCAGTGAAATGCACAATGTAGTGGAAAGCGCCCTGGAACAGACCAATCCTTTGGTAGCAAAAAGTTACCGGGATTACCGCAATTACAAGCAGGACTTTGTACATATGTTAGATGAAGTTTATAAAAAAAGCCAGTCCATTATGTATATCGGGGATAAGGAAAACAGCAACACCGACAGCGCCTTGGTTTCCACGAAACGAAGCTTGATTTTTAACCAGCTCAATAAAGAACTGTACCAGAAATTCTTCTTAACGACAGAAGAACTTCAGGCCGCCAGAGACGGCTATATCTATATACATGATATGTCCGCCAGACGGGATACCATGAACTGCTGCTTATTTGACGTAAAAGAAGTACTAAAGGGCGGTTTTGAAATGGGTAATCTCTGGTATAATGAGCCAAAGACCTTAAATGTTGCCTTTGATGTAATCGGTGATATTGTCCTGAGTGCAGCCAGCCAGCAGTACGGCGGCTTTACCGTTCCCAGCGTAGATCTGCTGCTGGAGCCTTACGCACAGAAATCCTATGCATCCTTTTTTGAAAAATATACGGCTCTGGGAATCTCTGCAGAAAAGGCAGAAGCAGAAGCCATAAAAGACGTAAAAGAAGATTTTGAAAAAGGCTTCCAGGGCTGGGAATATAAATTTAACACCGTAGCCTCCAGCAGAGGGGATTATCCCTTTATTACGGTTACCGCCGGCACCGGCACCGGGGAGTTCGCCAAAATGGCTTCCATTGCCTTACTGGATGTCAGAAGAAAAGGCCAGGGCAAAAAGGAATGCAAGAAACCGGTGCTCTTTCCAAAGATCGTATTCCTTTATGATGAGAAGCTGCACGGAGAAGGCTGTGAATTAGAGGATGTATTTGAAGCCGGTATCCGCTGCTCCAGCAAAACCATGTATCCGGACTGGCTCAGTCTGACCGGGGAAGGTTATGTTGCCAGTATGTATAAAAAATATGGGGAAATCATCAGTCCTATGGGCTGCCGTGCCTTTTTGTCCCCCTGGTATAAAGAAGGCGGCTTTAACCCGGGCAGTGAAGCTGACAAACCGGTCTTTATCGGCCGTTTTAACATAGGTGCCGTAAGTCTGCACCTGCCCATGATCCTGGCAAAGGCAAGACATGAGAGCCGTGATTTTTATGAGGTTTTAGATTATTACCTGAACTTAATCCGTAATTTACATATCAGAACTTATGAATACTTAGGAGAAATGAGAGCCTCCACCAATCCCCTGGCTTATTGCGAAGGTGGTTTTTATGGCGGTCATCTGGGTATCCACGATAAGATCAAGCCAGTATTAAAATCCGCTACCGCTTCTTTTGGAATAACCGCTTTAAATGAACTCCAGCAGCTTTATAATAAAAAATCTCTGGTAGAAGACGGAGACTTTGCACTGGATGTGCTTCGTTATATCAATAAGAAGATTACAGAATACAAAGAGGAAGACGGTCATCTTTATGCCATCTACGGAACCCCCGCGGAAAGCCTGTGCGGTCTACAGGTACAGCAGTTTAGGAAAAAATACGGAATTATTGAAAATGTATCCGACCGTGAATATGTAAGCAACAGCTTCCACTGCCATGTAAGCGAAGAAATTACTCCCATACAGAAACAGGATATGGAATACCGTTTCTGGGATTTATCCAACGGTGGAAAAATTCAATATGTAAAGTATCCTATCAACTATAATATCAGCGCCATCAAGTCACTGGTAAGGAGAGCCATGGCAATGGGCTTTTATGAAGGAGTGAATTTATCCTTAGCTTATTGCGACGACTGCGGCCATCAGGAACTGGAGATGGACGTATGCCCGAAATGCGGCAGCAGCAACTTAACAAAAATCGACCGTATGAACGGTTACCTTTCCTATTCCCGGGTTAAGGGCGACACCCGGTTAAATGATGCAAAAATGGCAGAAATAAAGGAAAGGAAAAGTATGTAATGAGATACCACAA
>JAEZSL010000384.1 GCA_023443925.1 Bacillota bacterium
CAAATCCTCCTTGTTCATTAGGAGGAATCCACTAACCACCTTTACCATAGCATATTTTGTGCAAGACTAAAATCATCAAACACGAATTTACCCTTGCAATCACGAATTTAACTATTCATTTTACAAAGAATAATCGTAAAAACTATTGACCTAAAGTTAGGTTCAGGTTGTAAGATAGTATCATAATACCCTATTAGAAAAAATCTTTCAAGTATATTAAGTGATTTATATTGCATGAAATATTTCATAGACCTAAAAAAAGTTTATGATTATGTAAGCTTTTAATGTGGAGACAATAAATAATATCTGGCTGGGGTATAATCAACTGCTATATTTATGTTGAAGATTACAATCAAAGGAGGAGAAGCCAGGCTTATTGCACACGTTACCATACAAGATTAACTATTTTCTTAGGAGAACGATATGAAGAAAACAAGTCTTACTTTAATGGTTTTTACTTTGATGAGCTTTGTCCTATCAATGACAGCTTCTGTATTTAATGGCATTTTAGATAAAGTTGCCATATCACTGAATATTTCTGTAGCTAATTCTGGTTTATTAAATACCATGTATGCATATGGTGCCGCATTTGGTGTTCCTATTACCTTGATCCTATTCCGAAAAATCGAACGTATCAAGATGCTGAAAATCATGTTATTTATAACGATTCTGATGACATTTGCACTTGTCTACACACAAAACTTTGGCCAATTACTCATCATTCGACTCGTCACGGGGATTTCGTCCAATAGTTATGGAGTATTGGCTGTTTCTACGGTCGTATCGCTTTCTGCAAAAGAAAGGCAAGGCCGTTCTATGGCTTTTTATATCATGGGAAGCTCCTTAGCACTTGTCATTGGTATACCGCTGACACGTGTTTTATCATCCATTTTTGAGTGGCGTAGCATTTTCTGGATATTAAATATAATTATGCTTTTGTCTCTTATCTACTTTAAAATGTATCTGCCGGAAGGTGATCATGCTTCCACAAAACTGGATCTAAAAACGGAATTAAAATTTTTTAAGGATGGTAAAACCTTATTGGTCATTACATATACTTTAATGATGTTTGTGGGGTATGGCGCGTTTTATACCTATATAACGCCTTATTTACTGCTTCTTTTTCCATCCCTTGAAACGATGATGAGTCTTATTCTGGTTCTCTTAGGAATTGCAAGTTTTACAGGTAATCTAATTGGCGGTCATGTATCGGATCACTTAGGCTACGCTAAATCATTATTACTAGGGGCCGCACTTCAAATAACATTGATGGTATTGATTCTTGTATTTCAACCAGCTAAGTGGTTTAGCGTGTCCTTTGCCATACTTTGGCTAATGAGTGCCTGGTTCACAGGTTTACAGCTCAATACCGGAATCGCTCAAGTAACACAGAATAAATCTAGTTTCTTGATCAGTATTAATAGTTCATCGATTCAACTGGGTGGTGCCATTGGTTCCAGTTTGGCTGCCATCGTCATTTCACTAAACGGGATTCAAAACATTATCTATATAACGCTGTTAACAAGTTTAGGAATCATGATAATACAATTTATTTCGGTTAAAAAATATTCATGAGTCCCATTTTAATATAAGGAGGATAAAAATGTTAGGAAATTTCAGTTATTCAAACCCTACAAAATTGTATTTTGGAAAGGACTCTTTAAACTACTTAAATGAGGAACTGCCAAACTACGGGAAAAATGTACTGCTTGTCTATGGAGGAGGCTCTATTAAAAAAATTGGGCTCTATGACGAGATTATGAAAATTCTCCGGGACAATGGTAAAGAAATTTATGAGGATCCAGGAGTTATGCCTAATCCTACGGTTGAAAAGCTGTATGAGGGCTGTGCGAGAGCAAAAGACAATAATGTGGATTTCATTCTGGCGGTAGGCGGGGGCTCGGTATGCGATTATGCAAAAGCCGTATCCGTTTCTGCTTATTGTGAAGAAGATCCATGGGATAAATACTACCTTAGAATGGAGGACGTTGATAACAAAATCCTTCCGGTTGGCTGTGTTTTGACAATGGTTGGCACCGGTTCTGAAATGAACGGGGGTTCAGTTATCACCAACCATACTACAAAGCTGAAAATTGGTCATGTGTTTGGCGAGAATGTTTTCCCGAAATTCTCAATATTAAATCCTGTAATTACTTACACTATTTCACACTATCAAATGGTAGCCGGAATCTTTGATATCGTGTCACATATCCTGGAACAGTACTTTTCCGGAGAAGATGATAATACTTCGGACTATATTATGGAAGGATTACTAAAGTCCTTGATCCATAGTTCTCAAATTGCTGTTAAGAACCCTACAGACTACGAAGCAAGGAGTAATATTATGTGGACAGCAGCCTGGGCACTTAATACTCTTGTTGCAAAAGGTAAATCCACAGACTGGATGGTTCACATGATAGGGCAGTCCATTGGTGCTTATACGGATGCCACACACGGTATGACACTATCCGCAATTTCCATAGCTTACTATCGGTTCATCCTGCCTTATGGGTTACAAAAATTCAAGCGATATGCCATCAATGTATGGAATATAAACCCAGAAGAAAAATCAGACGAACAGATCGCAAAAGAGGGGCTTAACCAAATGGAAACATATATGAAAGAGCTGGGTCTTGTGATGAGTATCAAGAATTTGGGTGTAACCGAGGATATGCTTGATGGTATCGCAAAGGGTTCTTTCATCCTGGAAGGCGGATATAAGGTTTTAACCTATGATCAAATCGTTCTTATTTTGAAGAATAGCATGTTATAAATAAAGTTCTTTTTTGTGAATGTAAAAAAATGGGTAAAAGATCTGTATAGCCAGAGTGTATAAATAAGTAGAAAACCTAAAGGTATCAGGAGAAATTTTGATACCTTTAATCTTTATATTTAAGTTGATCCTCTGTAAAATATGTCTCTGATAAAAGTAAAAGTATGTATTAACATAAAAGAGACAGCCTTATGGTCTAAAAGTCGCGGACATCTCAAAAAGCACCAGCCGTATCGTAAAAAATAGTTTATAGGGAGTCAGCAGTAAGTACACATATTTTACTTGACACAGAGTTTTGAAAATATTATAATGAGTACAAGGTCAGTGAGTTAAAACTCATTGAATGGTGAAATGAATTTGCATTAGAAGGCCATGTCCAATATTATGAAAAGAGGTAAATAGAATATGCAGAATAAAAAACCATTTGAGGTATTTAAAAGTGAAGCTCCACAGGTAGCTGCCGCCTTTGACAGCTTGATAGGTGCTATTTCTTCACAAGATGGGCTAGATGCAAAAACGCAGCAGCTCATCTATATCGGCATCAAAGCTTCACAGGGTGATCGAGGTGCAGTAGCAGCCCATGTCCCCATGGCAAAAGCCCAAGGTGCTACACGAGATGAAATACGTGATGCTATATTGCTTACGCTTACTACATCCGGTGTGCAGGGCATTGCCACTTGCCTTGTTCCGGCACTTGAAGCATATGAAAGCTGCTAAAAGAAGAAATTAGAAGCCATCACGATATATTTATTTTCAGAAAAAGGATTATTAGTAACGAAGCTCGAGAACAAGGTTAGTATTTATTTAATAAGAGCCTGTTATGAAATTGCGTCCTCTAATACGGGAGCAGTTTCATAACAGGCTCTTTTTTGCTGCTGATTCATGAAGCAGATGAACAAAATCAGCCTTTCACAGCTCCTTCTGCAATCCCTTTTAGAATCTGTTTTTGAAAAATGGCATAAAAGAAAATAACCGGTATCGCTGCTAAAATAAGAGCACTTAAGATGGCGGTCCAATCGCTGCTGTATTGTCCGAATAAGGTATTGGTGGACAGCAGGAGGCTGTACTTTTTATTATCCGAGATGTTGATTAAAGGCAAAAGGAAATCATTCCAGATCCACAATACATTGGTGATACATATTGTAGCCGTTATGGGCTTTAACATGGGAAATACTATGTGGCTGAAGGTTTTTATATTGTTACAGCCGTCAATGGCGGCTGCTTCCTCCAGGTCTATGGGTATCCCCTTTACAAAGCCGTGATAAAGAAAGATTGCCATACTGACCCCCAATCCGGAATAAACAAAGGAAAGTCCGATTAAAGAATTCTTAATATGGAAGGCCAGTACCACCCGGTATAAAGGTATCATAATAGAACTAAAGGGTATCAGCATAGAAAAAACAAACAAACTGAAAATAGCAGCAGATAGTTTTGTTTTGGTACGGCACAGTTTCCAGCCGGCTAGGGCTGAAAACAGAATAATCAAGAACACACTAAGAAAAGATAAAAAGACGGTATTGCCAAAGCTCCGTATATAATGCATCTTTTCAATGGTGCGGAGGTAATTCTCTAAGTTAATGGTCTTTGGGAGGGATACCACATTAGTCAGCAGCTCTCCATTGGTCTTAAAGGAATTCATAAATGCCATAATTAGCGGAAACAGCCAGAAAATAGCTGCTAAGGCTAACAGAAGATATATTATAAAATTAAAGAATTTTTTTCTTAACATATTAGAGTTCCTGTTCCTTTCCCTTCATAACCCTTAACTGGATAATGGTAATCAGAAGTATAATGAAAAAGAGTACCGTAGATTTTGCCGTTGCATAGCCATAACGTATATTTCCTGAAAAAGCTTCCTCATAGATGTTAATGGCAACCGACTGTGTCATCCTTCCCGGCCCGCCTCCTGTCAGGGAATATATGACATCAAAGACCTGAAAGGCTGTGTTTAAAGTCCAGAAAATACAGATAGTCAGGGCAGGCTGAATCATGGGAAAGGTTATCTTCCAAAACTTATGCCAGGCATTGGCACCGTCCAGACTGGCAGACTCTTTTAAGTATTCCGGAACTCCCTGCAGGGCTGCCATATATATAATCATAAGATAACCGGCGGCTCCCCATATGGAGACAATGATAATCGCAATAAATGCATATTTGGGGTCCCCAATCCAGGATTTATCCAGAAATGTGATGCCCCAATTATCTGCCAGATAGTACAGCACCTTTGTAAAGATAAAGGACCACATATAACCGCCGATAATCATACTGATCATATTTGGCATATAAAAGAGAGTTCGAAAGATTCCCTTTGCCTTTCCTCTGCTCTCAATTGCAACAGCAAGTAAAAGGGCAGTAACATTAGCGCCAATCAGCATTACTGCCACATACTTTGTCGTAAAGAAAAGAGCTTTCCAGTAATCCGTATCCCTTAAGACCTCTTTAAGATTGTTTATTCCCACAAAATGGTAGGTCTTATACAAGCCGTTCCAATCCGTTAAAGCGTAAAACATGCCTGCTATGGCGGGATAAAGCTTAAAAATAATATATACAATTAAAGCCGGTGCCACAAAGAGCATTAATGTCAGGTTTTCATGTTTTTTACGATGCATTTTGTCTCTCCCTATTCTGATAAAAAATAGGGCTGCCGCAACAGCCCCCCGTACCTTATCTATTGATTAAAGCTATTTGCCTGTTTAAAAGCCTCATCCAGTTTTTTAATTATATCTTCTTTCGTTACCGCTCCAACACAATATTCCTGCAGTAATTTTCCCTGTTCATCCGTAACGGAAGAAGGCAGTACCAGATCTTGGTATGCGCGGCCTTCCTCTACATACTTGGAAGCTTCTGCAACCCAGGGAGAGGATTCATAATTGTGGACAGTTGCCAGCGGATTAAAGGAGCAGGCCTTAAAAAGTGTGGAAGAATCCTTATCATCCAATACATAGTTTGCAAACTCAAGGGCAATATCCAGATTCTTGCTGTCAGGATATACACCTAAGGTGGTGGAAGTGGAAAGATTTACAAGGGTGCAGTCTTTGTTTTGGTTAATAGGAAGAGGAAATACACCCATCTTCAAATCCGGATTTGTACTCATAATCGTCTGTGCCGCCCAGGTTCCCTGTACATACATGGCCGCCTTACCGTTAGCAAAATCTGCGCTTCCGGCTTCACTGCCTTCTTCCATTGGTCTATCTGTGCCATTCTGGAGGATAATATCGATAGGATCGAAGATATCTTTAATTTCTTCATAGGAAGCCTGATCCTGATACATTCTCTCCAGCCAATCCTTAGCCTCACCGGAGGTCTTTCCGCCGATGGTAAGTGCTGTCATAAGCTGAGGCACCCACTGCTCCTGAAAGGCAAGCATAAAGGGAGCATATCCGTTATCCTTTAAAACCTTACATACATTCTTTAGGTCCTCCAGCGTATCGGGTGCTTTCAAGCCGCATTTATCAAAAATGTCTTTGTTGTATAATACTCCCCACGCCTGGCTCTCAATGGGTACGGCCATTACTTTGCCGTCCACACTAACGGTGTTTCTTACATTTTCGTAAATCTTACCGGCGAGAGGCTGGTCTGTAAGATCCACCAGATTTCCTGCCTTATTGTATACTGCAATATTATTGCTATGTAGTGTATAAAGGTCCGGTGCATCATCTCCGGAGATTCTGGCCTGCAATACGCTTTCATACTGGTCGGAGCTTGGCATTTCCAGATTCACCTTTACTTTGACTCCCTTTTCTTCCATTTTTGCTTCAAACTGCTTGCAGTAGGTTTCCCACTGGTCCATATACTGAGGAAAACTCATCATTACATTTAATTCCACTTCTTTTTCTTTTTCCGGCGCTTTCGTTGCCTCTGCTGTCTGGACTGTTTGTGTCCCGGCAGGCTCATTCTTTACTTCCTTCTTAGCGCAGGCGCTAAATGACAACATAAGACTTACTGCCATTCCCAAAGCCAGAAACCTTCTCACTGATTTCATAAATCATCCTCCTGATTGAATATAATAATATACGTTTAACTCCTTATTACTTTTCTCTCATCTGTCAGTATTATAGGATACCGGATCGGAAATAGCATTTTCCATATCCGCTAAAAGTTATTGTATATTATTATCCTCCTTCATTTCCTTTGGTGTTATCCCGTAGAATTTTTTAAAGGTCTTATAGAAATGCGCCTGGTCAACATAACCCAGCATTTCACCAATTTCCTTTATGGGAATTTTGTAGGATATTAACAGATTTCTTGCGCGTTCCATCCGAAGTGCAGTGACATACTCCGAAAATCCCTTGCCTACGGAGGTTTTGAATACTTTGCTTAAGTATTCCTTGCTGATAAAAAAGGTTGCCGCTGCCTGTTCCAGGGTAATCCCTTCCGTATAATGCTTCTTTACATAATCTGTGATTTGTGTGATATCAATCCGGTTTTTGGCATGGATTGACTCCTGTATCCTTAAGTAAGCAGTATAATATAAATCGGAAAGGAAACCAAACATTTCATCAAAGGTGCATTCTTTGCTGAACACAAAGACCGTACTCTTACCTTCAAAAATTTCCGCGGCATCGTATTGCTTTTCCATAATGAATTGCTGCAGGGCACCAAGTATGGAATAATAAATGCAGATTATATATCCCTTGGGAACTGTTTCTGCTTCATTTTTTACGATTAGTTCATAGATGTCGTTTAGCAAATTTCTTAATACCTGCATATCACTGGTAATCATAGCATCTGCCAGACAGTCTCTAAGCTTGTAAAAATTGCCGGCCCAGGCGGTATCCAAAAAACTTCCCACCAAATTTTCTTCTTTAACGTCCTTTTTCTCCTTTAGGGTTTGAATACATTTGCTCAGCAGTTGGTTTAACTCTTCCTGTTTCAGCGGTTTTAAGAGGTAATCCATGGCCCCGAGCTTCATGGCAGTGCGGACGAATTCATAATTATCATATCCGCTGACAAAGATAACGCAGGCATCATTGCCTTCCCTTCGCAGTGCGGCAATCAAATCAATTCCGCTTAACAAAGGCATATTCACATCCACCAGAATAATCTCCGGCATCATGTGATGGATTAACTCCAGACCATATTCACCATCGGAAGCTTCCCCTACGAGCTGGATACCCAATTCCTCCCAGTGGCCCAATTGCCGGATCACTTTTCTGGTCCAGGTCTCATCATCAATAATCACCGCTTTCGCCAATATCATACTTATTCTCCTTCTCCGCTTTGGTCAGTACACAGACGGTTGTTCCCTCCCCCGGCCGGCTTTTTATGGTTACCCCGTATTTTGAATCAGCATATTTTAACCTTATCCGTGAATGTACGTTTCCGAGACCAATATGGGAGCTTGTTTTGAGTGCATTTGCTGCATCTTTCTCCAGGATCTGCTTAATCTCTGCCAGCCGTTCTTCTGATAAACCGATACCGTTATCACTGATTTGAAGCAGCAGATCCTTAGAAGTTGTAAGCATGGCCATAAGCTTAATATTCCATGTTCCTGCTTTATTGATAAGCCCATGTTCCAGGCTGTTTTCCAGTATTGGCTGTAAGATAAGCTTTGGAACTACATATTCCATCAGCTCTTTTTTTACCTGTATTTCAAATTCAATCCGGTTATCAAACCTTTCATTCTGGATATTTAAATACTCCTGCAGGTAGCGTATTTCTTCCCGAAGACACACCATTTCTCTTGTAAAATTCAAAGAATAACGCAGGATATCACTTAAAGAAGTGGTCATATCATAGATTTTTACCACATTTTTTTCTAAGGCAATACCGCCTATGGTCTGCAGGGTATTATGCATAAAATGGGGATTTATCTGAGCCTGCAGCGCCCTGACCTGTGCCTTTCTTTTCTCTATCTTGCTCTGGTATTCCTGTTGAATCAGTCTTTGGTTACGCTCCATCATGAGGTTAAAGCTGTTTTGGAGTATGCCGATTTCATCTTTTCGGTCAGCGGGTATTTTTCCGGAATAGTTATTAATCATTGCAGTCTGCATCTTTTCGGCAAGCGCAATAATCGGCTTACTTAAAATTCCTGAATATAACACGGAACCGGTAATAGAGATAATCACCGCAATGCCGGCAATAATCAATCCGGCGATCAGCATCTGCCTCATGGCATTTGTGATTACGAAGACCGGTACCGCAAAAAGAATTACCAGCTTACCCCGGTTTACACTCCGGTAGAACCAGAAATTATCTTTATAAAAGAATTCCTGCTCCTGGCTTTCCTGAAATTTTCTGGTGATTTCAGCCAGGTCCATGGTCTGTATTTTGGAATCACTCTGACTGTAGTCGGCTTCAATCAGTTCTCCTTCATCATTAAAAAGCATAACGGATTCATCTTCCGTAGTTTTAATATTCTCCAGGATATCCTGAATTTCATAGGGTCTAATCTTCATGGTTATGAGTGCCACCGGTACATTTTCATAAAAATCATAAATCTGATGGGCAATCATAATCTCTTTGCCTTCCCGCTTAAACATAATGTTTGTCTGAAGCGTCTTATCTCTTTTTCCCCAATATTTTAATTTCTCCTGAGCCTCTTCCATATCCGCACCGGAACGTTTGGCTACTAACACCTGGTTTGTCTTCAGATTAAATAATTCGATGGAATTAATATTACTATCCATGCTGATTACGGTATTCATGGCTGAAATCAGCTGCAGCTTAGAAGTATAATTCAGACTTTTACCGTTTTTGCACCAGTTCATGATGATGCTTTTGATTTCCTTATTTACTTCAAACTGATAAAACTGATTTACATAGTCTTTTGTCTCAAGATCTAACCGGTCCTGAAGCCAGCCGATACTCATTTTTCTGTCATAAATTAATTGGTTCTTTAAAGTATTTCGGGATATCTGCACGGTGATTGCAGTGGTCGAACCAACTAAAAGCAGAGAAAATGCCAGAATCGTTAGCAGTATTTTCTTACGTATAGATAAATTTCGATACCTTCCATTCATCTTAACTCCCATCTGTGCGCTTAGGCGCACGTATAAATCAGGATGTTGAAAAACTGTATTTCGTTTTTTCAACCTAAGTTCC
>JAEZSL010000414.1 GCA_023443925.1 Bacillota bacterium
AGGCAAGACCGGTTGCTTTATTGGTTCAGGTAGCAAGTCAGTATGAAAGCACCATTTATGTGGAATGTGATGAGAAAAAAGTCAATGCCAAGAGTATTATGGGGATGATGAGCTTGGGATTAGCTGCTGGTGAAGAAGTAATTGTTTCTGCTGACGGACCGGATGAAGAAGTAGCTATGGAAAATATAGAGAAATATTTAAGTAGTAAATAGAATATAAAATCTGCCACATGGACTGACATATGAGGCAGATTTTTTTTGCTCTTTGCCTGTCTTTTTAGACAAACCTGCTTCTTTTGCAAGCAATAATTTCCGAAATAGCCTGGGTTAATGAAAAAGCCTATAAAAAGCAAAAGATTTGAAATATTAATTAATAAAAACGTAAAGATTTGTAAAGATGGTTATGCTATAATATAAACCATAGCAGGAATATATTAGAAAAGAACAAACATAGGAATATACGTTAACGAGTTTCATAAACGATTATATTTATTGAGTTTACCGTTATCAGGATATGAATTTGAATAATAGGTATAATAATAAGTATAATAAAAATAGAATCAATAAGTTTTTATTAATATAATTAGATTAAGGATAAAAAACAGGAGAAGTACAAAAATGGCTGGTAATAACGGATTTGACCAGAAGCCAAACGGCTTTGGTCCGGTGAAAGACTCGAATAAGAAGAAGAAAAACTTTCGGAAATGGCTGATTATTGAAGCAGTAATTCTCTGTATTGTTGTGGCAGGATATGCCTATCTGGTACTGCCCGGCAATAATCAGGGAAAAGGAAACAAGGGAGGACAAGCAGACGGTGGGAACAATGCGGAAAGCGTATCAAATACACCCACGGTAACCCCCACCTTAACCCCGGAGGATCAGCAACAGCAGAGTCTGGAGGAGGAACAAAAGGCGCAGGAGAAAAAAATTCAGGAGCTGGTTGCGAAAGCAGACCGTCTGGCTCTGGGGTATGATTATGATGGCGCGGTCAAATTGGTAAAAAGCTTTGGAGATAATTATGCGGATTATGAGCCTCTGACAAAAGCAATTGCTGGTTACGAGGAGACCAAAAAGTCATTGAAGCCCCTCGGAGCTTATGATTCCATTGATAAGATAAATCATATCTTTTTCCATATATTAGTAGCAGACACCGGTAAGGCTTTTGATGGAGATTACGAGGCCAACGGCTACAATTATTATATGACTACTATTGATGAATTTAAGGCTATGATACAGCGGATGTACGAACAGGGTTATGTCATTGTTAGTATACATGATGTTGCAAAAAAAGTGAAAGGTGAGGACGGCAAGACGAAATATGCTGCCGGTAATATTATGCTGCCGCCGGATAAAAAGCCTTTTGTAATTTCACAGGATGATGTCTGCTATTATGAATATATGACGGAGGACGGCTTTGCCTCCAGAATAATAATCGGTGAGAATGGCCGTCCTACCACGGAAATGCTTATGGATGACGGTACCATTTCAGTAGGCGATTATGACATGGTTCCCATTTTGGATAAATTTATTGAGGAACATCCGGATTTTTCCTATAAAGGTGCCAAAGGAATTCTTGCCTTAACCGGTTATGAAGGTGCTTTGGGCTATCGTACCAACGATCCCGATTCACCTACTTATGATCAGGATAGAGAATCTGTTAAAAAGGTAGCAGAGGTTATGAAGCAGCAGGGGTGGGAGTTTGCCTCCCACGGCTACGGACACCGGAACATGGGAAAAGCGACTACCAGTTTTACAAAAAAGGATACGGATCGCTGGTTGAAGGAAGTCGCCCCTCTGATTGGTCCCACAGATATATATATCTTCCCCTTTGGTATTGATATTGAAACAACCATGGGACACTACAACAGTGATAAATTCAAATATTTAAAAAAGGTTGGATTTGACTATTTCTGCGGGGTTTTCAAAGATCCTTGGATACAAGTGAAAGATGACTATGTCAGGATGACCAGACGGCCCTTGGACGGACAGGCTATGCTGCAATTCCCGGAAAGACTTTCGGATTTATTTGATGTCGATAAAATAGTAGATAAATCAAGACCTGCTTTAAAATAATGGAATGAATCCGAATAGTGAAATGAATATCTGAAATTATAAATATAATGAAAAAAATGGAATAAAAAGATGGAATAAAATAATTGGAATAAAAAATAAAACATAAAAAAATGGAAAAAAATAGGTGAAATAAAAAATGAAGAAGAATAGTCGAATAAAAAATAGTGGATAAAAAATAATGTAATACAGATTTTATCTAAATTAGTAATTATGCAGAAAATACAGCATTAACCTGCTGTATTTTTTTGCTTTTACGAATGTGTCAAGGTATGGTATAATTACTAATAGACTTAGGGGCTCTTTTGGACCGAATGTGCTTAAACTATGGAGTGAATTCATTCATATTATAATAGATTAGAGGGTTATATATAGAGAAGTGATTAAACAGTAGAAATGAATAAATAGTAGAAGTGAATAAATAATAAAAGTGATTAAGTAATAGAAGTGAATAAATAATAAAAGTGATTAAATAATAGAAATGATCCAATAATAGCAGGCAGCTTTTATGGCTGTACAACATAGATAAACAAACTTTACAAGCTTTAGAGATTTGGATTCAAAATTACACAAATATGCAATTATCGATATGTGACTTTGAAGTGGACAAACAGATAGTGAGATAAAGGGTTAAACTAGCCTATAGACAGGCAGATAGGCAATGTTGTCAACTTAAGAAATAAGGAATACTGACATCGTGAAAATTAAATATTTTTGTGAACGTAGCAATTAGGTATTGGTGTATTAGCTAAAAAATGGTACACTAAAGAAAGCCTACGAAGTAAGCTATAAAGAAAAATCTGTTACAGGCAGGTTTTCATGTTTTTATAGTGTTTCTTCTGAAAAAGGTGGGCTTTGCGTTCACAGTTCCGGTCAGGGATTATCTGTGAACGCACTTTTTTTGCCTCATTTATAATTCTTTCAATTAAATATAGCCTGTTTTTCTTATGTATGAAAAGATTTATTAGAAAGTGTCTCATCCTGCTAATTAAGAAACTACGGTTTGTCTGATACTGTTTTTGCGGAAAGGCAGCAGATAAATCATTTTTGATACAAGAATCAGAACAACGCTTGGCTAAGGAAACAAGGTTGGAGAAAAACAGGGAAGCATAAAAATCCTGCATAATAGAAGAAGGTCGATTGCCAGTAAACTCCTCGATCTGTAATCTGCTTTTTAACTCCTTATATTTCACTTCGACGCCCCAACGAAGGAAATAAAGTTCACTAAAATCAGGGATAGTAAAAGAGGAATCCAAAAGGTTGGTTAGTAACTGTTCTTTAAGACCACTTGAAAGTGTGAGGTTTATGCAGCGCAGAGTGATAGTTTTGTTATGGAATGTATTGGTAAGCAAAGAATCCGGAGAGGATATTTTATTCGAGATTTTGAAACTAGAGGCAACGCGGATGACAAACTTAAGTCCATAGCGGTCCAATTCGTGAAAAATTTCCTGAGAAGGGTAGCCCCGATCAAAAGTAAGAATGGAAGAGGGGAAAGAATCAAGGCAGGATAAAGCAGTTAAGTGCTTAAGTGCCAACTTACGTTCACTAAAACCATATCGGGCAAGAGTACCGTCAATAATGACATCATTTAAAACGTCGTAAAGGATGGAAGCAGAGCAGATAGCCCTGCCGGGAGAATGCTGGTTTTTAATAAAACCAAACGTGTTCCTGTTTTCAGAGGTATCAGGAAGCTGTAAGGAAGTGCCATCTACAGCAAGGATGACATGATTTTTCCATTTGTTAATAGTAGAAGAAAAATGATAAAAAGAGTTGGCAGATAGACGAAAAAGTTCTTGAAAGGCTTCAAAATGAATACCAGCCCTGGCCTTAGAAAAGGCCTGCCTGGATAACTGAGGAAAGCGTAAGGTGGGATTGGAATCACGAAAATCAGCCAGATTGGAAGAAAGAGCCTTCTTAGAAGAGCCAAGAATAAAGTAAATGGTATTAGAAAATGAGAGCTTTCTGGAGCGGGTAAAAGCATTACCGATGCGATAAGCAATCTTGTAATATTCAGAATGAATGAGCTTGTTACAAGAGTTAAAAATGTGATTAAGTAAAAGGGAATCGTTCATAAATAGCCTCCTTGAAAAAGTTAATATAATCAAGGCTGGCAAAAAAAATGTTCGATTTTGTCAATAGGAAAATGTAATAAATATAAGGAATTTAATTGTTCACTTTGCTGTCAAATGCTTAAGTTGACAGCAGTGGGCAGATAGGAGCCAGTTATGAATTTTACACATTTGCATTTACATACAGAATACAGTCTGTTGGACGGTTCCGGCAAGATTAAGGAAATGGTAGCCAGAGTTAAGGAATTGGGAATGGACAGTATGGCAATTACGGATCACGGGGTAATGTACGGGGTTATCGATTTTTACCGTGCCTGCCTGGCGGAAGGAATTCGTCCGGTTATAGGCTGTGAAGTTTATGTGGCACCGGGATCCCGGTTTGACAGAGAAGCAGGTACCTCCGATGACCGTTATTATCATCTGGTATTGTTAGCAGAAAACAATATGGGATATGCCAACCTGATGAAAATCGTTTCAAAAGGTTTTCTGGAAGGGTTTTATTACAAACCGAGAGTGGATTATGAAGTATTAAAGGAACACAGTGAAGGAATTATAGCATTAAGCGCCTGCCTTGGAGGGGAAGTTGCCAGTAATCTGCGCAAAGGCTTCTATGAAGAAGCGAAAAAGGCTGCCCTTAATTTAAGGGAGATCTTTGGAGAGAATAACTTCTTTTTAGAATTGCAGGATCATGGAATTTCCGAGCAAAAGTCGGTGAATCAGGGACTTCTGCGGATGAGCAGGGAAACGGGAATCGAGCTTGTTGCCACCAATGACGTCCATTATACATTTGAGAGTGATTCTGCTGCCCATGATATACTCTTATGTATCCAGACTCAGAAGAAAGTAACGGATGAAAACCGCATGCGATATGAAGGCGGCCAATATTTTATCAAATCTCCGGAGGAGATGCATACACTTTTCCCATATGCAGCCGAAGCCCTGGAGAATACACATAAAATAGCAGAGCGCTGTCAGGTGGAGATTGAGTTCGGTGAATATAAGCTGCCCGTTTTTGATGTGCCGGAAGGCTTTACGGCTTTGGAGTATTTGCAAAAGTTATGCCGGGAAGGGCTTAATGTGAGATATCCGGATCCATCCAAAGAATTAATTGAACGTCTCGATTATGAGATTGAGACTATCCGCAGTATGGGATTTGTCGATTACTTTTTAATTGTAGGAGATTTTATTAAATATGCCAGGGATCATGGAATTATAGTCGGACCCGGCAGAGGAAGTGCTGCCGGCAGTATCGTTTCTTACAGCCTGGGTATCACCAATATTGACCCAATCCGTTATAATCTGCTGTTTGAGCGGTTCTTAAATCCGGAACGATTAACCATGCCCGATATCGATATTGATTTCTGCTTTGAAAGAAGGCAGGAAGTCATTGATTATGTAGTAAGTAAGTATGGAAAAGACCGGGTGGTACAGATTGTTACCTTTGGTACTATGGCTGCAAGGGCGGTAATCCGTGATGTGGGACGTGCTCTGGATTTAGGCTACGGAAGAGTAGATACGGTAGCTAAGATGATTCCCACGGAATTGGGGATTACCATTGAGAAGGCCCTAAAATATAACCCGGAATTAAGGTCTTTATATGACGGGGATGAAGACATCCATTATCTGATTGATATGTCCATGCGTCTGGAAGGCCTGCCCAGACATACTTCCATGCATGCGGCAGGTGTGGTGATCAGTAAAGCTCCGGTAATGGAATATGTTCCGTTATCCAGGGCTTCCGATGATTCCGTAACCACCCAGTTTACCATGACAATTCTGGAAGAACTGGGCCTTTTAAAGATGGACTTTTTAGGACTTCGGACACTTACCGTAATCCAGAATGCAGTACGTCTTGTAAATAAAAAAAGAAAAGATGATATAATTGATATTGATAAGATTGATTACGATGATAAAAATGTATATTCCCTTATAGCTTCCGGTAAGACGGAAGGTATCTTCCAGTTGGAAAGTGCCGGAATGAAGAGCTTTATGAAGGAATTAAAACCGAGAAACATGGAAGATATTATCGCGGGTATTTCCCTTTACCGTCCGGGTCCCATGGATTTTATACCTAAGTATGTCAAGGGTAAAAATGTGGCAGAGGGGATTGTATATGACTGTCCTCAGTTAGAGCCCATTCTTTCCCCTACTTACGGCTGTATCGTCTATCAGGAACAGGTAATGCAGATCGTACGGGATCTTGCCGGTTACAGCTACGGGCGGAGTGACCTGGTACGCCGTGCCATGTCTAAAAAGAAAGCCTCCGTAATGGAGAAAGAGAGGCATAACTTTGTTTACGGCAATGAGGAAGAGAATGTACCAGGCTGCATGAAGAACGGAATTTCAGAAGAAGTGGCAAATCGTATCTTCGACGAAATGACGGACTTTGCAAAGTATGCCTTTAACAAGTCCCATGCAGCTGCCTATGCGGTGGTATCTTATCAGACCGCCTATTTAAAATGCTATTATCCGGTGGAATTTATGGCAGCTTTAATGACCTCCGTAATTGATAATCCGGGTAAGGTGGCGGAATATATCTTTACCTGCAGACAGATGGGAATCAAGATATTGCCTCCGGATATCAATGAAGGTGACAGTACTTTTTCCGTATCAAACGGAGCGATCCGTTACGGTTTATCCGCAATTAAGGGTCTTGGTAAACCGGTGATCGAAGCCGTAGTCAGAGAGCGGGAAGAAAATGGAAACTTCACCAGCCTGAAGGATTTTGCAGACCGGCTGTCCGGAAAAGAAGTCAATAAGCGGACAGTGGAAAGCTTTATTAAATCCGGGGCTTTTGACAGCCTGCCTGGTACCAGAAAGCAGTTAATGATGATTTATGTCCAGGTTTTAGACGATGTGGCACAGAATAAGAAGAGAATAATGACGGGTCAGATATCCTTATTTGATTTTGCCGGAGAAGAAGAAAAAACAGATTATGAAATCCGTCTTCCGGATACGGGTGAATATACCATAGAACAGAAGCTTGCATTTGAAAAGGAAGTTATGGGCATCTATGTCAGCGGACATCCCCTGGAGGCTTACACGGACTTATTAAAGAAGAATATTACGGCAACTACTCTGGATTTTGCCGTGGATGAAGAAACCAATGAAGTAAAGGTGAAAGACGGAGGTATGGCAACGGTTGGCGGGATTATTACCGGCAAAACCGTTAAAACTACCAGAACAAACTCCATGATGGCTTTCATTACGCTGGAAGATATGGTAGGAGCGGTAGAAATCATAGTATTTCCAAAAGACTATGAAAGATATAAAATACTGCTTAACGAGGATAATAAAGTAATGGTAAGGGGAAAAATAGCGGTAGAGGAAGATAAGCCGGCTAAATTAATCTGTCAGGAAATAATAGCTTTTGATAGTATACCAAAAGAAATCTGGATCAAGTACCCCAACAAAGAAAGATTTGTTGAAGATGAACAAAGGCTGTACGGTATATTAAGCCAATATGACGGTACGGACAGTGTATGTATATATCTGGAATGTGAAAAAGCTATAAAACATCTCCCGAAAAGCATGGGGATTAAGGCAGAAGTAGAACTAATTGACAAGTTGAAGAAGCTGTATACGGAAGCAAATATTAAAGTCAAAGAAAATTGTATTGAAAAAGCTAGAAAAATAGATTAAAATATAATCAATTTAGTTTTTTTGGAGGTGAGCGTCATGGAAAATAATATAAAAACAATAGGTGTGTTAACAAGCGGCGGAGATGCGCCGGGTATGAACGCTGCAATCAGAGCGGTAGTTAGAACAGCACTGGCCAACGGCATTAAAGTAAAAGGTATAAGACGTGGATACAGTGGTTTATTAGAAGAAGATATAGTGGATATGGACGCGAAAAGCGTTTCTGATATTATTCAGAGAGGCGGTACGATTCTTTATACTGCCAGAAGCAAGGAATTCATGACAACGGAAGGTCAGGACAAAGGTGCTGAGATCTGCAGAAAGCATGGCATTGACGGTCTTGTGGTAATCGGAGGAGACGGTTCCTTCCGCGGTGCAGCCGATCTTGCAGCCAGAGGCATTAACACAGTAGGTCTGCCGGGTACCATTGACCTTGATATTACTTGTACAGATTATACCATTGGTTTTGACACGGCGGTTAACACTGCTATGGAGGCTATTGATAAGGTAAGAGATACTTCCACTTCCCATGAAAGATGCAGTATCATCGAAGTTATGGGTAGAAAAGCCGGTTATATCGCCCTGTGGTGCGGTATTGCCAATGGAGCTGAGGATATCCTGATTACGGAAAGATATGATTATGATGAACAGAAGATAATTGATAAGATTATTGAAAGAAGGAAAACCGGTAAGAAGCATTATATTATCGTTAATGCAGAAGGTATCGGTGATTCCAATAATATGGCAAAGAGAATAGAAGCTGCTACAGGAATGGAGACCAGAGCAACCATTATCGGACACATTCAGAGAGGCGGCAGCCCTACCTGCATCGATAGAGTACATGCTTCCGCTATGGGTTCTTACGGCGTGGGCTTATTATGTAAAGGTGCTTCCAACCGTGTTGTCGGATACAGAAATGGCCAGTATGTAGACTATGATGTAAAAGAAGCTCTTGCTATGAAAAAAGACATTGACCAGTATTTATATGATATGGCTAGTCTGTTGTCCAAGTAATCAGTCTATTTGGCTTAGAAGCCGGATGTAAATCATATATTCGTAATACTAAGGAGCCTGACTCAAAATCCACTTAAAAGTACCAAAAGGATTATCAGGGTTTATTTTGCACGCGAAGAAAAAGCTGTAAAGGAAACTCTGACTTTTATAACGGTATTTCTATAAGTGCCGGTCTTTTGTCAGGCTTTTTCATTTTGTAGCCGAAAAAAAGATTTTTTCAACATCCTGATTTAAACGCGCGCCTAAGCGCACAGAACGGAGTTAGGTTGAAAAACAAAGACTTTTTTCAACATACTGATTTAACGCGCGCTTAAGCGCACAGAACGGAGTTTTAGATGAATAAAAAATTTATGAAGTTTTTATCATATTATAAACCGTATAAGGGTCTATTTATATCTGATATGTTATTTGCCCTGACTGCGGCCGGTATTTCTTTGGTTTATCCGCTTATTGTCAGATTTATAACCAATGAACTGCTGGTGAATTATGAAATCAATGAAATCATACAAACAATTATTAAACTGGGCTTTCTAATGATTGGGTTAGCTATTTTGGAATTTGTATGTAATTTTTACATAGCATATCAAGGCCATGTAATGGGTGCCAAAATGGAATATGATATGAGAAATGACATTTTTGAACATTACCAGAAACTATCCTTTAACTTTTATGATAACCAGAAAACCGGCCAGTTAATGTCCCGAATAACGAACGATTTATTTGACATTACGGAATTATGCCACCACGGCCCGGAAGATATTGTGATATCAATCATTAAATTTGTAGGTACCTTTATCATATTAATCAATATAAATCTGCCTATTACCCTGATTGTATTTGCTTTTATTCCTATCATGTTTGCTTTTGCCATGCATATGAAGAATAAGATGAATAAGGCTTTTAAAACCAACCGGGAGAGAATTGCCGAAATCAATGCGCAGATTGAAGATAATTTATCCGGTATAAGGGTAGTAAAATCCTTTGCCAATGAGAATAAAGAGATGGATAAATTCCATGACGGAAACCGCCGGTTTGTGGAAAGCAAACGTAACAGCTATTGGCAGATGGCAACCTTTCATTCCGGACTGGGCTTTTTCATCAGTTTAATCAATGTTGCGGTAATCGTAGGAGGAACAGCTCTTTTAACCAATGGTAAAATTAAATTAAGTGATTTACTTACCTTTTTACTCTATATTAATAATATCATCGAACCCGTACGTAAACTAATTAACTTTACGGAACAGTTTCAGAATGGAATTACCGGATTTGACCGTTTTATGGAGATTATGAATATACAGCCGGATATTGTTGATAAAAAAGATGCTGTAACCATAAAGGATGTGAAAGGTGCCATTGAATTTGATAAGGTATCCTTCCGGTATCAGGATACGAAAGCGGATGTATTCCGTAACATAAACCTGAAAGTGGAAGCCGGTGATTATCTGGCGCTGGTGGGGTCCTCGGGTGTCGGTAAAACAACGCTCTGCAGTCTGATACCGAGATTTTATGAAGCTACCGAAGGCAAAATTCTTTTAGACGGCATAGATATCCGTAATATTAAAATGCGCTCACTGCGTATGAATATCGGAATTGTGCAGCAGGATGTTTATCTGTTTGCAGGAACGGTTTTAGATAATATCCGTTACGGCAAACTGGAAGCAACCGATGAAGAAATCATAGAAGCCGCAAAAAATGCGAATGCACATGAATTTATAATGGAACTGCCGGACGGTTATAATACTTATATTGGTCAGAGGGGTGTTAAATTATCCGGCGGCCAGAAGCAAAGACTAAGTATAGCCAGAGTATTTCTTAAGAATCCGCCAATACTAATCTTTGATGAAGCAACTTCGGCCCTGGACAATGAAAGCGAAAAAGTGGTGCAGGAATCACTGGAAAAACTGGCAAAAAATAGAACTACATTTGTAATTGCCCACAGATTGTCAACCATACGTAACGCCAAAAATATAATCGTTTTAACGGAAGACGGTATTAAAGAGAGAGGTACCCATGCGGAACTCTTAAGCCAGAATGGAGTATATGCAGGCTTGTACAAGCTGACTCAGGGCAATGAAAGAAATCTGTCATTGCATGCAGAAGGATAGGCTGATGTTTTATTTTTAATAAATGATTACGAGAGTTTTTCATTTTGTATGTCGATTGGGAGTAAGGAAACGATTTTTTTTATGGAACTATTATATAAATTGCATCGTCTAATAGTTGATAGTATACAAATACTGCAGCTATGAACCTATGAAGAGCAACGTGTACACGGAATAGGAGATGGAGCATAAAACCGCGTAAAACTATATAGGGGGAAGTTATCAATGTACGAGGAGAAAGCACCGGTTTACGACATTGAGACGTTAATGAGAAAATATGGAAATGATGTTTTGCGGACAGCATTTATGTATGTCAAGGATAGTCACACAGCAGAAGACATTTTCCAGGATGTATTCATTAAAGTAAACCAAAAACTCAGTACCTTTCAGGGCAGCAGCAGTATTAAAACATGGATTATTCGTATTACTATTAACACCAGTAAAGATTATCTGAAAAGCGCATGGAATCAAAGAGTCATGCCGTTTACGGAGTATCAGGAAAATACCATGGCGGGAGAAGACGATTTTACAGCTGTAGAACAGCAGGAGGAAAACCGGATGATCCGCCAGGAGATTATGAAACTGCCGGATAAATACAAGGATGTCTTGCTATGTGTTTACTACCATGATATGACCATCGGCGAAGCCGCGAAAGTTCTGCAGATTGCAGAAGGCACGGCAAAAAGCCGACTGTCCAGAGCAAAAGAAAAATTAAAGCTTTGCCTTGAAGGGAGGATTTAAGGTGGATAACAACAATAAAAAGAATAGCTTTCCGGGTGATCTGGATAATATGCGGCTGAAAGACCATCTGAATGCCTCTTTTGAACTGGATAACATTAAGGTATCGGAGGACTTAATCGCCAGAACCCTAAAAGCAGTCAAGGAAGCCGAGGTGCAGGCTGAACATCCGGAAGAGAAGACTAAAATAAAAAGATTTCCGGTTCGCAGGCTGGTGAGTGCGGCTGCAGTAGTTTTAGTTCTGCTGGTTGGAATACAGGTTATGAGGAATAGTTCCATTGGCAGTAAAAAGGATGCCGGTAATTCAGAAAATTTCTCGACGGAAATGGCTGCCGATAATGGAATAGCGCAGACCTACGGAATACCGGAAACTACCATGGATACAGCCGGGAGTACCGAAAGCGGTACCACAACCTTTGGTGTGGCGGAAGCGGATGAAACCAATAAGGCTGCGTCAGATACCAGCGCCCCTTCTGAAGAAGCCCAAAACCAGTATACGGCAGAAGCTCCTGGAAATATCAGCAAATCAGCGGGAGATGGTGCCGGTCTCTATGATGGAGAGCTTACCTTCTCACAAATTATTCCGGTTACTGCTGATTCTGTAACAGCATTGACTGTCACGAAAAATAACGGATCTCAGGTATCCCTTAAGAAGGTTACGGAAAATGCCTCCAGACTCTATACGATATTGGATGGCTGCTCCCTGACTTTAAAGGATGGAACTATAAAAGAAAATAACAGTGACTGGACTTATAAAGTTCTGCTTACCACGAAGGATAAGGAATATAAGATACTGATTGGTGAGATTATTCAGATACAAAACACGAAAGAACAGGCAGAGAATACCACGGATTATTTTCCGGGGGATATGAATGCCCTGTTAAGAGAACTGGATGACTTTTATAATTCTGTGAGATAAGGGATTTTACAAAAGATAAAATGAGAATTGACATAAATGGGGCTGTCAGGAAACTGACAGTCCTTAATTGCAGCCAGGCAAAAAAATAACCGCGAAACCTTATAACATAAGGTTTTCAGCGGTCATTTTTAATCACTATTCTTCAGTGGGTTCTTCTGTAACTATTTCGGCTGCTGAGGCTACAAATTCATCCTCAGAAGCACTTGGAACAGATCCTTCAGAAGTGATATTTATTGACACATATTCCCTAGTATCTTTCATTTTTTGCTCAGTGGTATCCTCGTCTTCGGCATCGAAGTCTTCGAATTCATCTTCAAATTCATCAAAATCATCAGAAGAGTCCTTATTCACCAGGTTTTTGTACAAATAGTAGGCTCCGCAGGCTACCGTTGCCACGGATACTGTACCAAATAAAAACTTTCCAAATTTTTTCATGCTCTTCATACTTCCTTTCGTTAAACAGTATATGCAAATTTCAATATTTGTTATACAGTTTAGAAGAATTCTTTTAAAAAAATAATTATCACTTCCATTATAAGTGAAAGCCGTGGAAAAATAAAGTAAAACTTATATAAATTTTTACCAAAAAATCAATAAAATATAATATAATTACAAAATAATTTCTTTTCCGTAATTGGAAAATATTGATGAAACATTTTAGAAATGATATAATTGATACACTATAGAAAAGAGTGCTGATTATGAACTATACAAACATAAGGACCGGGAAATTTATAGCAAGGCCAAACCGGTTTATTGCCTTAGTGGAAATCGACGGAAGTGTTGAAACCTGTCACGTAAAGAATACCGGAAGATGCAGGGAACTATTGCTGCCCGGAGTAACATTGTTTCTTCAGGAGACAGATAATCCATTAAGAAAAACAAGGTATTCTGTGATCGGAGTAATAAAAGGGGAACGTATCATTAATATGGACTCTCAGGCTCCAAATAAGGCTGTTTCAGAATGGCTCCAAAGCGGTGGTCTGTTTCGTGACATTACTTATCTGAAAGCGGAGAAGACCTATGGTAATTCCAGGTTTGATTTCTACCTTGAAACGATGGACAAAAAAATTTACATGGAAGTAAAGGGGGTAACGTTAGAGGAGAACGGAGTTGTAATCTTCCCGGATGCACCGACGGAGCGCGGAGTCAAACATATCAGGGAACTGTGTGAGTGCACCAGAGAAGGTTACGAAGCTTATATCGTATTCGTGATTCAAATGAAGGACGTCAAGTATTTTAAACCCAATGATGTTACCGATCCGGAATTTGGTGAAGCATTAAGGGAGGCCGCGAAGCAGGGAGTGCAGATTCTGGCTCTGGACTGCGAGGTATCCATGGACCGGATGGTAATAAAAGACAATGTACCGGTCCGTCTATGAACAGGTTAGTGAAACCTTACTGTTCTATCACTGTTTTAAACTGTAAGATTTATACGTGCGCCTAAGCGCATAGATGGGAGTTAGGTTGAAAAAACAAAAGCAGTTTTTTCAACATCCTGATTTGTACGTGCGCCAGTGCGCACAGATGGGAGTTAATATGTATGAAATGAAACAGGAATATTATACGGGTATTGAACTGATTGACCAGGAACATAAAGAGCTGTTCCGTATTGCGGATGAAGCCTATCAGGTTTTAAAAGATGAATTTATATCAGATAAATTTGATAATATAGTAGAGATCATTGTAAAATTGAAGGAATATGCTATAAAGCATTTTGCGGACGAAGAGGAATATATGCAGAGTATACAGTATAAAAAATTCTTGTCCCATAAAGTTGAACATGTGGATTTTATTGAAAAGCTGGATGCTATCGATTTTGACCGGATGGATCGAAACCAGGCCGGAACTTTAGTGGAATTACTGGAATTCTTAAATGACTGGCTGGTACACCATATCTTGGAGAAGGATAAAAAGATTGGAAACAGTTGATGTTTGCAAAGGATTAGTATAATATAACTTATCAGAAGTTGCTTTTTAACTTCTGATAAAAGGCGCTGCTACTGCGCCGTGCATCTGATTATAGGAACAAGAGTTTTTTGTTCCTATAATATGAAGATAGGCATCTATAAGCAGTTACCGATGTAGTCTATTAAGAAGAGGAGAGTTATCATTGAATATTGGTTTATTTACAGAAACTTATTATCCTGAAATCAATGGCGTTGCCAATTCTGTATATATGCTGAAAACAGAGCTGGAAGAAATCGGCCATACCGTATATGTATTTACTACAACCACTCCGGGAGCACCGGAATTTGAGCATAATGTATTCCGGGTACCTAGTTTGCCCTGTATCTTCATTACGGAAAGAAGAGTCGGATTATTTTACCAGCCTAAATTGGCCTCCCTTATAAAAAAGTTAAATTTAGACTTAATTCATACCCATACGGAGTTTTCATTGGGAATATTCGGACGTATAATGGCAAAAGAACTAAAACTGCCCACGGTTCACACCTATCACACCATATACGAAGATTATACCCACTATATCACCCACTTTAAGACACTGGATAAAAGGGCAAAAGCCTTTGTAAGGGTATTTACAAAAATCTGCTGCAACACGGTGGAGCAGGTTATTGTTCCTACGGAGAAAGTAAAGGAATTACTACTTAAATACAGCGTGTACCGTGATATTTCCATAGTTCCAACGGGAGTTAATCTGAAAAAATTTAATCCGGAGCTTTATCCTAAGGAAGAAGTTTTGAAATTAAGACAGCATTTTGGCTTAAAAGCAGAGGATAAAGTGCTTCTCTATTTGGGGAGGATATCCAAGGAAAAGAACATAGCTGAAATCATTGAAGCCATGCCAGAATATATGAGAACCAGAGAACAGGTCAGATTTTTAATCGTGGGCGGAGGACCCGAAATGGAAAATCTAAAGGAGACCGTAGCCGAACAGAAGATGCAGGACAAAATTATTTTTACCGGATCTCAGCCATGGGATAACATTGGGCTTTTCTATCAGCTGGGTGATGTCTTTGTCAGTGCCTCCCAGAGTGAAACCCAGGGGCTGACTTATATTGAAGCTATGGCAGCAGGACTTCCTGTAGTAGCCAGAAAGGATAAATGCCTGGAGGATATACTAAAACCTGGCTGGAATGGTTTTGATTTTACAGACCGTGCCGGTTTAACGGAAGGTCTGGATGCAGTCTTTTTTAATAAAAATAATATCCCTTTTGGAGAAAATGCAAGACTTAAGGTGAGGAAATACGCATCCGAAGAATTCGCACGTAATGTGGAGATCGTATATGAGGAAGTTATGCAGCGGGATGCCATATCTGAACAGCGGGCGGCTTATGAGCGAAAAAAGATAAGTCATCTGTTTCATACCTGATACATTTGTGTAAAGGTTTTCAGGGATGGGAGAACTATGCTCTGTTGGAGAAAACTCCTTTGGCAGTACGACGGTTGGACATTAATATCAGTAAAATCAAAACAGGAGTTAAGGGTGATTTAGATGAATTTACTTGCAATATTATTTATAGTAATCGGAATCTTTTCTGTGGGTTATACTGCTGCAATTATCAGCTATTCAGGAATGAATACGGCCTTTTTGTGGTTCTGGATCATGGCTGCCCTTGGATGTTTTATCCTGTCCATTTTGCTGCGGCGGCTGTCCTTGCATAAAATAGAAATAGGAGTACATTTAAAATATGGTTTTACTATTTTTCTTGTGGCGGGTATCTCTTTATTTTTAGTGACAGAAGGAATGATTCTGTATTATGGAAATAAAGAGCCCCAGTCGGATGCCGATTATGTTATCGTTCTTGGCGCTCAGGTAAGAGGAACGGTTCTCTCCAGGGCCTTGAAGAAAAGACTTGATACTGCTTACGAATATCTTCAGGATAATAAGTCCGCCAGAGTCATTGTCTCCGGCGGACAGGGTAGTGGTGAGGATATTTCAGAAGCCAGGGCTATGTATGAGTATCTGGAGGGAAGAGGTATTGCGGCAGACCGGATTATTATGGAGGATAACTCCAGGAATACTTATGAAAACCTCTTATTCAGTCAGTCCAAGATGGGAGCCGGAGAACCTGCTGCGGTTCTCGTGACAAACAGTTTTCATGTCTTTCGGGCAGTGAACATAGCTAAAAAACTTGGGTTTAAGGAAGTTTCCGGCTTTGGAGCACCAACCGATGATATACTGACCCTGCACTACTATATCCGGGAATTCTTTGCAGTTGTAAAAGATAAATTAATTGGAAATATCTGATTAACAAGACGATTCAGCTTCAAAAAGTCAGCACAGTCCGGCTTTATCCGGCAAGCTGAAGTAGCCGTTAGGGGTGTATCGGTTGAAAAAACGAAATACAGTTTTTCAACATCTTGATTTATAAGTGCTCCTAAGCGCACAGATGGGCAATGTTGTCAACTTAAGAAATAAGGAATACTGACATCGTGAAAATTAAATATTTTTGTGAACGTAGCAATTAGGTATTGGTGTATTAGCTAAAAAATGGTACACTAAAGAAAGCC
>JAEZSL010000422.1 GCA_023443925.1 Bacillota bacterium
TAGATAATAAAACTATAACTTTAGGAATTGATATAGGCTCAACAACTGTTAAAATTGCCTTGCTCGGCCAGAATAATGAAATACTCTACTCCGAATATGAACGGCACTATGCCAATATTCAGGAAACGCTGGCTAAGCTTATGATAAATGCCCATGAGAAACTGGGCGATATAGAAGTCTCACCTATGATAACCGGTTCCGGTGGACTTACCATTTCAAAGCACCTGGGAATTCCTTTTGTACAGGAAGTTGTAGCAGTGTCCACTTCCCTCCAGGATTATGCTCCCCAAACCGATGTAGCCATAGAACTTGGCGGTGAAGATGCCAAAATCATATATTTTACAGGCGGTATCGAACAGCGGATGAACGGAATTTGTGCCGGTGGCACCGGTTCCTTTATAGACCAGATGGCAACTCTTTTAAAAACAGATGCTGCCGGTCTGAACGAATATGCCAAAGATTATAAGGCCATATACCCTATTGCCGCCCGCTGCGGTGTTTTTGCAAAGTCCGATATACAGCCTCTGATTAATGAAGGTGCTACCAAACCGGATCTTGCGGTATCCATCTTCCAGGCAGTTGTAAACCAGACAATCAGCGGTCTGGCCTGCGGTAAACCAATTCGCGGCAATGTAGCATTTTTAGGTGGCCCGCTTCATTTCCTTACCGAATTAAAAGCAGCCTTTATCCGCACACTAAATCTTACCGAAGAACAGATCATCGCACCGGGCCATTCCCATCTGTTTGCTGCCGTCGGCGCTGCAATGAGCAGTAAATTCGAAACCATAACCAACTTTGAGGAACTGAATAAAAAGCTTACTTCCGGAATTAAGATGGAATTTGAAGTAAGCCGTATGACTCCTCTCTTCCAGGATGATACAGATTATAATCAATTTAAAAAACGACATTCCATACATTCCGTTAAAAAGGGTGATTTAAATACATATGAGGGAGAGTGCTTCCTTGGTATAGATGCCGGTTCCACTACGACAAAAGTTGCGCTAGTCGGAGCAGACGGCACTCTTTTATACTCTTTTTACAGTAATAATAACGGCAGTCCATTAAAAACGGCTATAAAATCCATTAAAGAAATTTATTCCCTGCTGCCGGACAGCGCCCGTATCGTCCGTGCCTGCTCTACCGGATACGGAGAAGCCCTGGTAAAAGCTGCGCTGATGTTGGACGAAGGAGAAGTTGAAACGGTTGCCCACTATTATGCCGCTGCTTTCTTTGAACCCAAAGTCGACTGTATTCTTGATATCGGCGGCCAGGATATGAAATGCATTAAGATAAAAAATAATTCCGTAGACAGTGTTCAGTTAAATGAAGCCTGCTCCTCCGGCTGCGGTTCCTTTATAGAAACCTTTGCGAAATCCTTAAATTATGAAGTGGCTGATTTCGCCAACGTTGCACTTTTTGCCAGAAACCCTATCGATTTGGGCTCCAGGTGTACGGTCTTCATGAATTCCAAAGTAAAACAAGCTCAAAAAGAAGGCGCAAGTGTAGCCGACATCTCAGCCGGACTGGCTTATTCTGTTATTAAAAATGCTATTTATAAGGTAATTAAAATAACAGATCCAAAAGATCTGGGTGAAAATATCGTAGTACAGGGCGGTACCTTCTACAACGAAGCCGTACTCAGAAGTTTTGAACTTTTAGCAGGCTGTGAGGTGGTGCGTCCTGATATTGCAGGAATTATGGGTGCCTTTGGCGCTGCCTTAATCGCCAGGGAACATTATGAGGGAGAAGAAACTACTATGCTCTCCATAGATAAGATCAATGCCCTTAAAATCGAAGCCTCCATGTCCAGATGCAAAGGCTGTACCAATAACTGCCAGTTAACCATTAACCGCTTTTCCGGCGGCCGTCAGTTTATAACCGGTAACCGGTGCGAACGTGGACTTGGTAAGGAAAAGAATAAGGATAATATCCCCAATTTATTTGAATATAAATTAAAACGCCTCTTTTCCTACGAACCTTTGGAAGATGATAAAGCTTTCCGCGGCAAGGTGGGTATACCCAGGGTTCTAAACCAGTATGAAAATTATCCTTTCTGGTTTACGTTTTTTACCGAGATGGGTTATAAGGTTGTTTTATCACCGGAATCCACCAGGAAGATATATGAACTTGGCATTGAATCCATCCCCAGCGAATCGGAATGTTATCCTGCCAAGCTTGCCCATGGTCATATTATGTGGCTCATAAAACAGGGTCTGGATTTTATCTTTTATCCCAGTATACCTTATGAACGGAAAGAAGTAGAAGGTGCCAATAACCACTACAACTGCCCTATTGTTGCTTCCTACAGTGAAAATATTAAGAATAACGTGGAAGAACTCAGAACCGGGAATATAAATTACCAAAATCCATTTCTTTCATTTGAAAGTGAAGAAATCATAAGCAAACGGTTAGTTGATATCATGAAAGAGCTAACCGATACCTCCGACATTGAAGTAAAAGCAGCCGCACATAAGGCATGGCTTGAAATGGAAGCCGAACGGGAAGACATAAGAAAAAAAGGGGAAGAAACCATTGCTTATCTGAAAGAAACCGGCAGAAAGGGTATTGTTCTGGCTGGACGGCCTTATCATGTGGATCCTGAAATTAACCATGGAATACCGGAATTGATTAACTCCTATGGCGTAGCTGTATTAACAGAAGACAGCATTTCCCATCTGGGTATAATTGACCGGCCTCTGGTTGTGGTAGATCAGTGGATGTATCACTCCAGATTATATGCTGCGGCATCCTGCGTCAAAACCATGCCAAACCTTGAACTAATACAGCTAAATTCCTTTGGCTGCGGACTGGATGCGGTTACAACAGACATGGTAAGTGACATATTATCAAAATCCGGTAAGATTTATACGGTTTTAAAAATTGATGAGGTAAATAACTTAGGTGCTGCCAGAATTCGTATCCGTTCCCTTTTATCTGCGGTTAAAGACCGGGAACACAAGCATATTGTGAAAACAAAAGTTGTATCCAATGCTTATAAGCGGGTTATTTTTACAGAACAAATGCGCAAGGATTATACTATTCTTTGCCCACAAATGTCACCGATACATTTTGATATATTACAACCTGCGCTAAAAGCTGGCGGCTATAATGTGGATATCCTGGATAATGATAATCATAACGCCGTTGATGTTGGTCTTAAATATGTGAATAACGATGCCTGCTATCCGTCCCTGATGGTAGTCGGCCAGATTATGGAAGCCTTATTATCCGGTAAATATGATGTTAACAAAGTTGCCGTAATGATTACCCAGACCGGCGGCGGCTGCCGTGCCACCAATTATATAAATTTTATCCGGCGAGCTCTTGAAAAGGCCGGTATGGCCCAGATTCCGGTTGTATCCTTAAGCGTAACAGGCCTTGAAAAGAATCCGGGCATGAAATATACACCCAAGCTGTTACTCAGTGCGGTTCAGGCTTTGGTATACGGTGATGTCTTTATGCGTGTACTTTACCGGACCA
Organism: Bacillota bacterium; assembly: GCA_023443925.1. The sequence continues at coordinate 3,481 of JAEZSL010000422.1, forward strand.
GACCTTATGAAGCAGAACCTGGATCTGCCAATGCTTTGTACCAAAAATGGAATGAGATCTGCAAAGTTTCCGTAACCAATGCAAAATGGGGAGAATTTAAACGGAACTTACGGAATATAGTAAAAGAATTTGATGAACTGCCCTTAAAAGATATAAAGAAACCAAGGGTTGGTATTGTAGGTGAAATACTGGTAAAATTTCTTCCGGCAGCCAACAATTACCTGGTGGAATTACTGGAGGCGGAAGGCGCTGAAGCAGTGGTTCCGGATTTAATCGATTTCTTTATGTATTCCTTCTATAATTCCAACTTTAAAGCGGAATACTTAGGCTTTAAGAAATCATCCGCAACAATCGGCAATCTCTTAATTAAGGCCGTGGAATTCTGTAGAAAAGAAGCCAGAATTGCTTTGGAAAAGAGCACCCGTTTCACCCCGCCGGTACATGTTAAAAAGCTTGCGGAATATGCTTCACCCATCGTTTCTGTCGGAAATCAGACCGGTGAAGGTTGGTTTCTGACCGGTGAAATGGTTGAACTGATTCATTCTGGGGTTAGCAATATCGTTTGTACCCAGCCCTTTGCGTGCCTGCCCAATCATATTGTTGGAAAAGGTGTAATTAAGGAATTACGTTTACGTTACCCGGATTCCAATATTGTTGCTGTAGATTACGATCCTGGGGCCAGCGAGGTTAACCAGTTAAACCGTATCAAACTGATGCTTGCAACGGCAGTGAAGAATTTGTAAACCTAATACGATACCCTAAATATCATACCCCAAACACGATACCTCAAATACCGTACCCTAAACACAATACCCCAAATACCCATACCACGTGGTAAGATTATATTATTTTATAGTTAATTATAAGAGCAGTATTGATATAACACCTCTTACTGCATAATAAAAAGGATCTGCGATATAAGATAGGACAATATATTGTCCTCTTAACGCGTAGATCCTTTTATCATACTAAAATACTTATATTAAATACACTCAGCTTTATCTTATCGGAGCTGCTCTTCTGCTATTAAACGAGTTGGCCAGAACTCATATAAGCAAACCGATTCAATTCTTCCCTGAAAACTCTTAAAATTATCAGCAGCAACGGGCAAAGCCTTTAATATCGTATCACGGTTATCTATCAGCAGTGTGGTATGCGCGGTCCAGGTTCTGTCGTCCATTTCCTTTACACTGCTAAAGAATTGTCGGAGATTTAAGAGTTCCTGGTTTACGGAAGGTGTTAAAAACAGTACATCCAGTCCGAACAGTCCAATACTGTCTAAGGTTATATCAAAGCTTTTAAAATATCCGGCCGCTTCTTTTACCTTCTGGGTTAAAATTTCCTCCTGTGAAACATCATAAGTGCCAAGCGTAATATGACCTGGCAGGTCCGGGGTCTGCTTTCCTGTAAAGCCATTATCCACTAATATTTTTTGCATATCCTTAAGCTTATGCTCCGTTTGTGAATCATACTGCGCTAATACGCATAGAAACTTATCTTTCATAAATATATCCATCCCATCGCAATAGAATATTGTGAAACAATTTTATAAAATAAAAGAATATAAATTCGTTATTCCTCCATTTTATATTACTTTCCAAATAATTGCAAATCCCCAACTTGAATAATATACTTTACAGTACTATTTTCAAAGTTGAATCTTACCAGTAGAATTACTAAGGTATAAATTCGTATCTACTGTAAAGTACATTCAGAAAAACTATATCGTCATCACTGCTCGCGGGCTGGATTTACCCGTCAGAATAATAAGAGTGCCGGAAATGCAAAAGTGTTCGGGTAATAAGTGCTGGGGTGTATTTATTTACTCCATATTACTTTATAATTCTTAAAAATTTCTTTTTACCTATCTTCAGAATATCCCCGCAGGCCAATACGGTTTCCAGATCCTCTATTACAACAGACTCATCATTAATCCGGACTCCTCCCTGACTGATCAGACGGCGGAATTCACTGCTGCTTGGAATGAATTTTTCCTTGATTAACAGCGGAATAATATCTTTTAGCCGGTCTTCCTCCAGTTCTATTACCAGCTCCGGTATATTTTCCGGAATGGATTTCTGACTAAAAGCCGTATCATAGTATGCGATTGCTTTTTGTGTTTCGGCCTGTGTATGGTAAAGAGCGGTTATGATTTTAGCAAGCTCATATTTTATATCCCTTGGATTTTTCCCATTTTCTAATTCTCTTTTGATAACATTGATTTTATCCGGGTGTTCATCCGTTGCCAGTTCATAGTATTTTAAAATCAACTGATCCGGAATCTCCATTATTTTTTTAAACATGGTCTGCGGTGCTTCGTAGATACCAATGTAATTACCAAGACTTTTACTCATCTTCTCCGTACCGTCCAGTCCTTCCAGGAGGGGCATGAACAAAGCAGCCTGTTGTTCCTGCCCTAAAGCTTTTTGTAAATTACGCCCCATTAAGATATTAAAAGTCTGATCGGTTCCCCCCAATTCGATATCCGCATGTAATTCCACAGAGTCATATGCCTGCATTAAAGGATAGAAAAACTCATGGATACCAATTGGTATATTGTTCTTATAGCGGTTTTGGAAATCGTCTCTCTCCAGCATTCTGGCCACAGTAGTTGTTGCCGCCAGCTTAAGGATTTCATCAAACTGCAGATTGCCCAGCCACTCACTGTTAAAACGCACCTCTGTTAAATTCGGATTCAGTATCTTAAAAATCTGATTGGTGTAGGTTATTGCATTTTCCCTTACCTGTTCCTCCGATAATGCAGTCCGGCCTTTGGATTTGCCGGTTGGATCGCCAATCTTTCCGGTAAAATCACCGATCACGATAACCGCTTTATGTCCTAAATCCTGCATCTGCTTAATTTTACGGAGAACCACCGCATGGCCCAGATGGATATCCGGCGCACTGGGGTCCAATCCCAATTTAATAATCAGCGGCTTATTATTTTTCAAGGAATTCTCCAGCTTTATTTGTAATTCTTCTTCTCCGACAATCCGTTCGGCACCCTTGGTTATAATTTTAATTTGTTCTTCAACGGTCTTAATCATTTTTGTCTCCATTTTGCATATCCCAGACCGGGATACTGCCACAAAATAATATGTGAAAAACCACATATTGGCAACCTTTCATTTTTGATATTTATAATCAGATGAATCTATTCTGCGTTACTACGCATTATATATAAAATAAACATCCCTCACAGCTTTAGCGATTCCAGCTGATGAGTATTTTAAACATAAAAACCTGCAGAATTTTTATGAGTAAAAGAATAAGTCTGACGCTCAGACCTCGTTAAAAGGTGGCTTTTACTGCCCTCCCAATCACAAGGATACATGTGCATCCTGACTGGAAGGCTTTTTAATTTATAGGTAAGTTCGAAAACTAAAAAAAGCTCCCGTCCTTCTGATATTCAAAAGGACGAGAGCGTACTCTCGTGTTACCACCTTTAGTTTATAGACAACTCACATTGCCTACCTCTTCGAGTACTCCATATATATAATGGGTTATACTCTAGCACTATAACGTGTGCAGGAAAACGTCACAGCCTACTTACAAAGTGTTCGGTGTGAAGCTCGGAGATGTATTCATAATCAGTTTACCATGCACCTCTCATCAACCGGTAACTTTCTGTCTGGATTTCTGACTACTACTTATTCTCTTCACAGCTTTTATTATTTTATTTGATAATATTTTTATTTAATAACTATTAAATTATCTATATTATATTTACTTATCCCTCATCTGTCAAGTACTGATTTAAATTCTTCATTTGTTTATGATTCATTTAAATTCTTCATTTGTTTGATTTAAGTACGTTTGATTAAGTACCGTTATTGTTTTCATCTCTGCCAAAAACAACGGTAAATTATATCAGGTTAAATTTTGTATCCATTTATACTTTATAACTCTTGGGAAACATATCAGGAATTTTCCCAGTTCTTCTGCTGTCGCCATTATATAAACGATATAAATAGGCCATTTAAAATACATAACAGCCATAAATACCAGAGGAATGCCAATACACCAGACTCCAATCAGATTGGCAAAAAAGCAGTATACGCTGTCTCCCCCGCTTCGAAGAATCCCCACAATAATTAGAAATACCAGCATTCTAAGTGGTATTGCACAGGCTAAAATCCGTATCATAATAGATATGTAACCTTGTGCAGTCAAACTAATGTGAAACAATCCCTGCAGTTTTGACGAGAACACAATCAAAATAAAAGATACCGCAACGGATATAATGACACTTAAAATCAAAAGCCGTTTACAGCATTTTTTAGCTTCTTCAAACTGGTTTCTCCCTAATAAAGTTCCTAACATTACTGCAGCAGCCGTACCCAGTCCTCCGCAAAAAACCAGTGACAGGGATTGAAAGGTGCTGACTATCTGGAGAGCTGCCTGGGATTCCGTTCCCGTATATTTATAAGCCACATTATATAGATTATTCCCAATTGCATAAGCTACTTCCCCCAGTATTACAAAAGAGCCATAGGTTATATATTTACGGATTACCTTGGATTCAATTATAAGATAATTTTTTAATTTACCAAGGATAGGCGGTTTCTTTATAAAAGTATACCCGGCTATAATGGAAATTTCTACAACTCTTGCTATTACGATGGCAATCGCCGCACCCTGCACTCCCAGCTGGGGAAAACCGAACTTCCCTAATATCAGGCTGTAATTCATAATAAAACTAATTAATAATGAAACCGCCGTTGCAATCATGGGTAATTTAGTTCGGCCAACGCTCCGCAGACTAGCAACCAGGGTTCCGTTTAAGGCACACATAATATATGTTACACTGATAATCTGTATATAAGCGCTGCCTTCTTTAATAACTGCTGCATCTCTGGAATAAAAACCAATAATAGTTTTAGGCATAATCAGAGAAACTGACATAAATATAATTGCCAGGGCCAGGGTTGAATACAAAAGAATTCCCATATACTGGTGAATGCTCCTGGTATCTTTTCGGCCCCAGTACTGAGCTATAAATATACTGCCGGCAGCAGTGATTCCGTTAATGAGCAGCATAAATAACTGAAACCACTGATTCCCCATTGCCGCAGATGTTATAGCAACTTCCCCCAACTGCCCTATCATAAATACATTCAGCATATTAACCATGGAACTTAATACGCTCTGTATGATAACCGGCGCCCCGATTGAGGCTGCCTGTTTTACAAATTCTCTTCTGCTTTGTTCCACTTTTGTCTCCACTTACTGCCCGCTAACACTTCTTTAAAGGGAACAATATTTCTCCAGCCCCTGTTCACCGATCCAGTCAAATTTAATAAACTTACCGTCCACCTTATATTCAGACGGTATTACAGTATCAAACCAGTCCAAAGGTTCCATTTCTTCTTTTTGCTCTGAGGCTTTTTTAAAAGCTGTTTTTAAATCCTGCTTTATTTCTTCAGTTATTACACTTGGTTTTGCAGATACAAAGAGCGGTGTACCGCTTTGGGCCAGTAATTCCAGAAAACGTTTGTTCAGTTCCCAGGGGATGTTTTCCGTAATTCCCACACAATCGGCATCCATATGGAAAAACGCTTTGTGCTGGGGGAGCCGGAATGCAAGTGTATTCACTCCCATCATCACCGAGCGGTCAAAAGAGTTACCACTGGTATCATCACCGCTTCTATGGAGATGGATAAATCCCGCCGCCAGATGTCCAATTACATTACAGCCAATGACTACGGCATCCCCTGCATTTTCATGAAGGGTCTGATATAGAGCTTTAATCGCCTCAGCCGAAGTCTGGCTTCTGTCATGAAGGGTCCAGCCATCTGCATTTAAAACATCTATGGCTTCCGGATAAAAACCGCCGTAAAAGTCAAAGGTTGCAAAATCATATTTCACCAGTTCATAGCCCCAGCCGGTTACACGCCTCATATCTTCAGCAATAAGCTTAAGCGCTCCCGGTACGGTGGGATCTAGTGTATTACGGTTTCTTAGTCCCCTTACTTCCTCACTGAGAAAGGATTCGTTTGTTTCTAAAGGTCTTATCCATATTCCCGGTTTTACTCCCGCCTGCTTCATTTTTTGAGCCAGGCCTGCCATGTCGGGGAATTTTTTGTTTCCTCTTTCATATGGCCTGCCTGCCGCTCCTTTGGTTAGGGCCAGTTCCTGCCAGCAGTCGTCGATAACCATATAGGGCCGGTTTTCAAGTCCTTCCGTCAATTCTGCCAGTAATGAGGTGTCAGAAAGAACTTCCTCTTCCGAACTGTTACCGTAGGCATAATACCAGTTGTTACTTCCATAAACCGGGGCTTTCGGCAATATGGGATCCGTGCATAGAGTCTTGCAAAACCGTTTTGCAAATGAAAAGGGGTTTTCATCCTTCTCTGATTCCAGTTGTACAATGGTTGCGGCTTTTAATTCTTTGCCGGATAAGATTACTCCTTTTGCACCGGAACGCACATCCAGCCACAGGGTAATTCCCTGGGCATCGCACATCCAAAAGGCCATGGCATTGGGTCTTACCTTTACACCGATTCCTGTGCTTTCATTACCATCGGACAGTAACATATACCAGGGCATAATTCTCTGGGGATTGATTCCTCTCCATTCCAGATTTCCGTAAGAACGTTCAAAGGCATCCCCTAAAATACGGCATTTATTCTTAAGGCTCCCATTAAAACGCAGTATAATAAATCGCACCGGGGTATGACCGGCAGTTAAATGAATACCGATGTCATCTCCCTCTTTTGAGCAGGTAAGTTTTACATCTTCGTAAGAAAAAGACTCTTTTTCCTGTTTTGCCTGAATGATTCCCTCTTCTGTAACCAGACGCACAAAGTCCGGAATCCGGCTGCATTGTATATTCATAGTAACCATCCCACTGCCACGAAGCAATGTCTGAAGCTTGATTCACACATTGAAAAAATAAAGTTGTGGCATTCCTTTCTTTCATAAATTTTCTTCGCTGTAACGAATTCACACTAACAGCTATGCCTTTCGGGCATATACTGGGAAAAATATAGCCGCTTTTGCTATTTTTCTAATGACTAGCATACTTTTGAGAGGCAATTCACACTAGTGCCTATGCCTTCCTGACATAAACCGCGAAGAATAGCCTCTTTTGCAATTCTTCTAATGACTCGAATACTTACCGCGGGGCAATTCACACCAACGGCTTTGAACCACAGCAGCATAACTGCTGTGGTGAAGCTATTTTTATAACTGATTCTTTTTATGGCATCATTTCCGTAGTGGTCTGGTGCCGGTTTTATACAACCTCTATTTTAAAATTGCTGTAATAGTTCCCCTCTTAATTATCCCAGAAACCGCCGGACATTAAACTCTCCAGCATTTCTGCAAATAATGTATTAGCCCATGCAAACCAGGGCCTTGAATATACCGAAGGATTATCCGGATTAAAGGATTCATGCATAAAGTTAGTATTATCATGGGTATCGGCTAACATCTGAAGGCAATCCATAATTTCCTTACTGTCAACAGAGGTAAGAGCCTGCATAACAATACCGATATGCCATACAAATCCAGGGGCTGTATGAGGGCTGCCTACTCCTCTGGCATATTTACCAACGGCATAATAGGGGTTATCTTCTGATAAGATGAAGTTTCTGGTATTCTGGTAAATGGAATCATCCTTTTCACAAACACCCAGATACGGCATTGCCAGTAAGCTGGGAGAGTTGGCATCATCCATTAGATTATAATTACCAAAACCGTCCGTTTCATAAGCGTAGATTTTTCCGTATTTCGGATGATCGACTATACCATAATCCAAGATACCGTCATTAATTTCCTCCGCCAGTTTCTCACAAGCATCTGCTAACTCCAGATCTTTGTAAACTTCTTCACAGATTTCCTTACCAAAGGTGAGTGCTTTCACTGCCATCATATTTGCCGGTATCAGATATCCGAATTTACAGCAGTCATCCGATGGTCTGAAACCGGACCAGGTCATACCGGTCACATTCACCGGTCTGCCATGTCCGCGATTTGGCAGTGTGTCACTTTTAACGCAATCATGGCGTGTAAAAGAGTACTGTGATTTGCTGTGGTCCTGCTCGGTCTTAAAAGTGGAAACCACATTTTCGATCATTTTCTTGATTTCCGGGCTGAAAAATCCGTCTGTTCCTACGGTTTTCCAATATGTATAAGCAAGGTACAAAGGAGCACAAAGAGAATCCACTTCATACTTCCTTTCCCATACATGGTCATTTAATTCTGTTTCATCTTTATGTCCAGCACCGTTGGCACTTTCATTGAAGGCATTGGCATAAGGATCCATACATACGAATTCTGCCTGTTTCTGGATTACCCCTTCCAGAATTTTGCGCAAAGAAGCATCTTCTTTCGCGTATTTTACATAGGGTCTTACCTGAGCGGC
>JAEZSL010000011.1 GCA_023443925.1 Bacillota bacterium
TATGATTTGCCGCACTCTTTACTGCCGCATCTTTTTGATCTGTTGAACTTTTTGACTTTAAATTGCTGTCCATAACACTGCTAAAATCATTACCTGCATTTTTTGCTTTAACTGAATTTGCTTTGGATGTCTTTGCATCACTAAACAAATTAATTACCGATGTTTTAATACTATCTGTCATGTTTCTCTCCTCCTTTCTTTAGAATATTTATACTTAAGCGGTATCAATAAAATACCTGCATAAGCCGAAATCAGTTGCCGTCTGTTACATCGGCTGTATCATCCGAATCGGATGTATAATTATAACTGCTCTTCGCCTTTTTCTCGGCATCCATATCAAACATTTTTTTCGTGATTTTTGCTGCTGAGGTTGGATCCATTTGGGCTAAAATCAGAGAGCTTTCAGAAGGTCTCATAGACCGAAGCATCTCGGATACCAAATCAATATCCGCCGTCATGGTCTGAAAAACGGCTGCTGCTACCGCCGGTTTCATTTTCCGGTATATATCTGCTTTTTCCTTGATTGATTCATCATACTGCATCTGCTCGACTACCTGCCTGTATATTTCCTCGGCATGGGTTGGATCAATACTTTCATAATACTTCTTATACTCTTCGATACTTGGAGCCTGATCAGCAAAGACTACCTTTTCATCGAAATCCTTGACCCTGTCTTCAAAAGCTTTCTGGTTTTCCTCAAACACTTTCAGCCGATCCACTTCCGCCTGCAGTTCCTTTATTTTATCTGCTTCAGAAGACTGGCTTTTGGTTAAAGTGTCATTTATGGCTTCCAGTTCTTTTATCCGGTCAATCGCTTCTCCCAGTGAATTGTAAGGGTAATCATTCTCGTATGCCACCTGTTCCTCCGGTACGCTGGGAAGAATCATGTTTATAACCGGTACATCCTTTAAAAGAGGCCTTAGTATGGAATTACCGAAACCACCAAAATCTAATTTTATTAAAACTACAAAGACAGCCAGCCAGATCAAAACAATAAATAATACGATAACGGCTGCTATTATTTTACTGCCTGCACTTTTTTCATTTTCATTATTATCAATTTCTTTGTTTCTTCTTGGCATTTTCTTTCCTCCTAGTAATCGGCAGGACTATTAAATTTAAAACTGACTAATTCATCTATTTCTTTTCTTTGCTCAGCTTCATATTCAATGAAAAATTCATTCAGAGCATTTTCTTTTAACTTTTCATGGGTTTTTCGTTCCATCATAGCTACATTCAATCGCATCCGTGCACTTTCAAGTTGCTTTTCCGCCTTTTTTACCGCTATCTGCTGCAGGTTGATATGATGTTTCACAATATCAAGGGCCTCTTCGCATTTTTTAATGTCGAAAATCTTCAGCCTTGACAGCATCAGGCTCCTTTTTCTATCCTGATAAAGTACTGCTTTTTGTTTTAAGACCAGCAGCTTTTCTTCTTCTTCCGTAAGTTTCATACGTGCGGCGCCATAAGCTGTTTTTGCCTGATCCTCCATTTTATATTTGATGGAAAGAATATTTTCCATTTTATAAACAAATTTCGTCATATTTTCACCTAGTCTTCAAAAATTTCTGCAAGTAAATCAACAATGTTTCCAAAGTCCAGTTTTTCATAAACATCCTGTTTCAGGAATTCATTTACCGCCTCAATTTTTGATATGGCATAATCTATATTTTTATTGGATCCGCTTTTATAGGCTCCGATATTTATCAAATCTTCTGCTTCACTATAGGTTGCCAATACCATCTTCAATCTGCCGGCAGCCGTTTTATGGTCCTTCTCAACAATCGATGACATTACACGGGATATACTCTGCAGTACATCAATAGCCGGATAATGATTTTTATTAGCGAACTTTCTGGTAAGCATAATATGTCCGTCCAGTATACCTCTGGCCGTATCGGTTATTGGCTCATTAAAATCATCACCATCTACCAAAACCGTGTACAATCCGGTTATGGATCCCTTTTCAGAATTACCCGCCCGCTCTAAGAGTTTGGGCATCTCAGAATAGACACTGGGAGGATAACCGCGGGAAACCGGCGGTTCACCGGAAGCCAGTCCGATTTCTCTTTGGGCCATGGAAAATCGCGTCAGAGAGTCCATCATAAGCAGCACATCCCTGCCCTGATCCCTGAAATATTCCGCAATGGCAGTTGCTGTCTTCGCTGCTTTTTTACGTATTAATGCAGGCTTATCCGAAGTAGCTACCACTACAACGGAGCGTCTTAAACCTTCTTCACCTAAATCCCGTTCAATAAACTCTCTGACTTCCCTGCCACGTTCTCCGATCAGGGCTATTACGTTAATATCTGCTTTTGTATTTCTTGCAAACATACCCAGCAGCGTACTTTTGCCAACACCGCTGCCGGCAAAAATACCGATACGTTGTCCTTTACCCACCGTAATCATTCCATCTACTGCTTTTACACCTAGCGGCAGTACCTCGTCAATCAGTTTTCTTTTTAATGGATCCGGCGGTTCTGCTTCTACGGAATATCCCTGATAAAGTTCAAGTTCTGAATTATCAATGGGTTTCCCAAGACCATCCAGCGTCTTACCAAGAAGACTGTCACCTACAAAAACCTTAAGAGGCTCTTTTGAGGATTCCACTGTACTTCCGATACCGATACCTTCCACATTGCCATAGGGCATTAACAGAAGCCTGTTTTCACGGAAACCAACTACTTCTGCCATTACCGTCTGTTTCTTATCCTTGGATACGATATAGCACAAATCATTCAGACTCGCCTTGGGTCCAATGGATTCGATGGTTAGACCAACTACCTTAACAACCTTACCCAGACACTTTTCGTATGTTCTGTCTGCTAAAACGCTGTATTTATTAAAATCCACAGTAATCATGACCGGCTCCCATCTTAATGTTGAACTAGTGTAACTTTCATAAATTGTATGGTATAAACTTCATACTATATTTTAGAAGAAAGGATGTTGGCTCCGTCTTTTAAGACAGGAGTTTGAGTTCCTGGATGAGATTGTTTAATTGAGTATCAAGTCCGCAATCAATAATACAGCCATCCAATTCAATAAAACACTGATTTTTATCCAATTCCTTATCTGCTATTATATCTATGGAAGCACCTTCTTTTACAAGAGTTGCTAATTCTACTTTTTTCGACATTAGAAAATCAAAATCCCCTGCTGATATCCTGATCACGTAGGATTTACTGCTATCGGCATTCCGAACCGCATTATGTACCAGATAACTTATTACATCTTTTTTATCTTCTGCAAGAATTCCCGTCATTTTGCTGACCAGCATTGCAATAACATCCACAAACTTCGGTTCCAGCGCCTGTAACTGTTCTTCGTATTCCTGGTTATGTCTGTCAATGATCAGATTCAGTTCTCTTTGCTTTTCCTGAATCTCATCCCTGCCCTTTTGTATACCTTCCTGGTATCCCTTGCTGCGGGCTTCTTCGTATATAGCGTTACTGGCTTCCATAGCCTCCAGTTTAGCTGCCTCGACGATTCTGTTTGCTTCTTCCCTGGCCGCTTCAAGCATATGTTCCCGCTGCAGGTTAAGTAATTCATCCTGCTCTTCTGAAGTAACTCTGTCTATCACCGTTACATTAAGTCCTTCCGAAAAACCATCCTCATCTTCTGCAGCAGCTGTCTCTTCCCACATATCTTTACTGTTAAACTGCTGACTGATGTTTATTAAACGGAACTTCTCACTCATTTCATTGGAGTCAATAATTTTTTTATTATCATCATTCAGGTAGATAAATCTTGATTTTATTATATTAGACAACGATCTCGTCACCTCCACCTCTGGATATAATGATTTCAGCGGAGTCCTCAAGCTTCCTGATTATATTAACAATTTTCTGCTGAGATTCTTCTACATCCTTTAATCTTACAGGACCCATAAATTCCATATCTTCTCGGATCATCGTAGCAAGACGTTTGGAAAGGTTATTAAATATAACCGTTTGAACTTCTTCATTAGAACCTTTAAGCGCTACTGCCAGTTCGTTATTATCAACTTCTCTGAGCACTCTCTGAATGGATTTATCATCAAGAGAAAGAATATCTTCGAATACAAACATCTTTCTTCTGATTTCATCTGCCAATTCAGGTTCTTCGATTTCCAGGGTTTCCATAATATGTTTTTCTGTTCCTCTGTCAACCGTATTTAAAATTGCAACGATAGAATCCACACCGCCAACAATGGTATAATCCTGGTTTACCAGTGAGGACAACTTACGCTCCAGTACTCTTTCCACTTCTTTAATAACATCAGGTGAAGTACGGTCCATCTGAGCAATACGTTTTGCAACATCCGCCTGTTTATCCGGCGGCAGGGCAGATATAATGGAAGAAGCCTGTCCTGAAGAGAGATACGACAAAATAAGAGCAATCGTCTGAGGATGTTCATCCTGAATAAAGTTTAACATCTGGCTTGCATCTGTTTTTCTTACAAACTCAAACGGACGTACCTGCAAGGATGCAGTCAGCTTGCCAATAACATCTTTTGCCTTTTCTTCACCCAATGCTTTTTCAAGCAGTTCTTTTGCGTAAGCAATACCGCCTTCCGCAATATATTGCTGTGCCAGGCAGATCTCATAGAACTCATCTAATACCTGTTCTTTGGTTGCCGGTGATACACTCCGGGTATTGGCGATTTCTAGCGTAAGCTGCTCTATCTCATCTTCTTTCAGATGTTTAAATATATTGGCTGATTTTTCGGGCCCTAACGCGATTAAGAGAATCGCAGCTTTTTGTACCCCATTAATTTCAGTATTCTTAGCCATTTTACATCCTCCTTATGGTTTTACGAGCTTAACCCCATTCATCATTCAGCCAGTTACGCAGTAATTGTGCCACTGCTTCCGGATTTTCATCAACAAATTTTTCTATCATCTTCTTGGTTTCCGATCTCTCACTGAATTCTATATCATCCAAAGTCTGATTTTCTTTCGTGGTGGCTAAGAGCTGATCTACCGATAATTCAGGTTCCAGTTCAGTTACTTCAACCGGAGCGGTACCCTTAAATACTACAAAGACAAGTAATGCCACAATCAATACCGCAAGAATAATCTGCAGATAGAAAGCGAAACCTCTATCGCTGGTTTCTTTAGGTACAAATACCGGTTGTTCATAAGCAATTATTGATAACCGGTCAGCCGGTATACCGGTTGCCATAGAGACCATATTATAAATATCATCACCCACCTGGACCTGTTTCCTGTCCCGGTTTTGCAGTACATACTGATTAAAGGTGGTATTATCTAAAGCACCCTGTTCTTTCAAGTCTTCTTCTTTATAAGTAACAACTTTTGTACATACAACACTTCCGGAGGACTGTTCTGATTCTACCGCTCCGATTTCATACTCGGTATTGGTCACCCTTTCACTGGGCAGATATTCTATTTGCACAGTAGAGGAAGAGGATCCCTGATTATCATCCGAAGTCCCTAAATAGGTTGTTTCATCATTTGAATCTGTTCCCGGAGTTCCACCGCTGCTGTTGCTGGAATTCTGCGAATCATACGAATAATATGTTTTATATAATCCTTGATCCTGACCTTCCGCCGGTATCTGCTCCGTGTACAGTTCCGTTACCTTATCCATATTAAGCACCCAGTTAAACATAGGCTGGACATCATCGTAACCAAGTTTCATCATGAGCATATATATGTTGTTATTGTAAGTGTTCTGAAGTTTTTCACGATAATCTAAGACAGAGTTGGCACTTCCGGAATATAAATCATCTTTTCCTCCGAACAGCAGGTTGCCGTTCTGGTCAATAACCTTGATTTTCTCTGTAGATTCATTACCGATAGCTGCAGCCACATACTCTGCCACTGCCTGTGCGGTAGATAAGTTAAAATCATCGGTAATGGTAAGAGCCACACTGGCCGGATAGTCTTGTTTGTCAGATAGAACACTGTAAGAGTTCTCCTGAGGTACATATGTAACCTGTGCATCCTTTATGCCTGTCATTGTAATCAAGTATTTTCTTATTTCGGATTGTATATATAAATGATTTTTTAAATTTCTGTCACTGTTGGTAGTACTCAAATCATTATTCATCAATTGTTCCATCGTTAACCCGGAGGTAGGAACGTCACTGCTGTATACTAATAGAAGAGCATCCGAATATTTCTTTTTGTCTACCAATATTGTCACTTTATCACTGTCCAGTTTATAAGTGATACCTTTGTCCTTCAAAAGCTCTGCGACAGCGCTTGCGTCTTTTGTAGTTTCATTGACAATTAACGTCTGATACACCGTCCTGTTCATAAATGTAACCAAGATAATCAATGCCAAGAAAACAGTTGCAATTACACAAATGATAATTGTCTTCTGCTTACTTGTATATTTATTCCATTGCTTCATTAGCTGAACCGGTATCTGTTTAAGTTTGTCTACCATGTTACTGCTCCTCTAGTCATCGAGTTAGAATTGGAGATTCATAATCTCTTTATAAGATTCCAATACCTTATTTCTTACCGCCACCGTGTACTGGAGTGAAAGGTTGGCTTTCTGCTGGGCTACCTGCAGGTCATGGGTGTTGTCTGAAAAACCTAATGCATAAGACATCTCTGCTTTTTGAGCAGTTTTTGTTAAATCAGCGGTATCTTTAACCAAGGAAAGAGCTGATTGGAACAGATTTTCAAAAGTTTCATTCTTATTGGTTTTATTGATTGCCGAAGCATCTTTGTTATATGTACTAAGATTCGATATGCCATTTAGTAATGCTATGTCCATAAGCTAACCCCCTCTTTTTTATTTACCAACTTCTAATCCTTTTAAGGCCATACTTTTTGAGGCATTAAAAGCTGTTACATTTGCTTCATAGGACCTGCTTGCATCAATTAAATTTGTCATTTCCGTAACCGGATTTACATTAGGATATGCCACATAACCATTTTCATCGGCATCCGGATGGGACGGGTCATAGACTAAATTCATTGGTGTCTCTTTATCTTCCACTATTTCCGTAACTTTGACTCCGTTACCGGCTCTGGCACCTGTTTTGCTGTTCAGTATCTGAGCAAAAGGTTCTGTGCCTTTCTCTGCAAACACCACGGTCTTGCGTCGGTATACCTCCCCATTCTCATCTCTGGTGGTTTTTACATTCGCAATGTTCTGTGATATAATGTCCATCCTGAGTCTCTGTGCGGTCATGCCGCTTGCACTGACATTCATTCCATTCATTAAAGACATAAGAAAACCTCCTAATTATTCATTAATACTGATTTTATTCTGCTAAACTCCTGTGTCATGGCATCTAATAATGCATAATACCTTATCTGGTTCTCGGCTTCCATGGCCGATTCCGTATCAATATCCACATTATTGCCGTCAAGCCGGTAGCTTAAGGATGTATTGTCTGTATAAACAGAAGCCTCTAAAGAATTCACGTCCGCATTTGCTACTTTCTGATCCAGGGTTCCCTTTCCCTGAAGCTGGTTGGCCAAATAGGACTGGAACTCAATGTCCTTCCTTTTATAATTAGGTGTACTCACGTTCGCAATATTGTTTGAAATTAACTCATGTCTTGTCCAACTGGCATCCGCTGCTTTATCTAAGATGTTGATGTAATTAAACGCATTCGAACCTATCATATTTACACTCCTTTCGTATCTGGTATAATTATAATTATATTATGACAAAAAAACAAGCTTATTTTATATAACTAGTACTATTATATCATAAAATGTAAAATTTTATCGTAAATGAAAGACTGTTCCATTAAAAAAGAGATTTATGAGTCGAAATTCCTCATAAATCTCTTATATTTAGATTTTTTTATTTGAATATTTTGTAAATAACGCCTATAAAACCTTTTTATTGTTCAACAATATTAATTCGGCTTATTTTCTAAAAATTTTTAAAATACATTAATTTAATTATTTATTCAATTTTTTTAACTCTTCAAACACAACATCATTTAAAACCTTAATGTAGGTTCCTTTCATACCGGAGGATCTGGATTCTATGACGCCGGCACTTTCAAACTTCCTGAGTGCATTTACAATTACGGACCTGGTAATACCTACCCTGTCTGCAATTTTACTGGCAACCAAAATCCCTTCATTGCCTTCCAATTCTTCAAATATGTGAATAATCGCTTCAAGTTCGGAGAATGACAGTGTACTGATAGCTGATTTAACAATCTGGACTTTACGATTCTCTTCCGCATTTTCTTCATTCACGGAGCGCATCATCTCAAGTCCCACAACCGTAGTACCGTATTCACTTAATATGATGTCATCCAGATCATACTGCTTGCTGCTTTTATACAAGAACAATGTACCAAGCCTTTCACCGGCAATATCAATGGGATTAATTATTGCCTGATAATTATTTTCCTGTTCAAACTCAAATCCTAAGGTCAGTAAATTAACATTTTCTTTGGTGGATAGTATATTCAGCAATCTTTCATTCAATAACTGATCGATATATCCCCCAACTGAGTCTTTAATAAGCTCTTTTATTTCCGTGATGTCATCCCTGTTCTTAATACCTAATACTTTACCTTTCTTACTAATAACAAGAATATTGGATTCCAAGATTTCACTCAACACTTCACAAATATCATTAAAGACAACCTTATGGGAATTATTATTGTGCAATAGTTTGTTAATCTTTCTTGTCTTATCTAGCAACTGTACGCTCATGAAACATCCTCCCAGTACCCCCACCGATTTGATACTTATCTT
>JAEZSL010000085.1 GCA_023443925.1 Bacillota bacterium
GGTTCTAAGGTTCTTTCAAAATTTCTCTTCTCATTGTATTTGTTTAGCTTTTCAGACATAAATTATGCCGGTTCCTTTTCTTTTTTGGCCTTCTCGACGCTGGCTCTTAATGCCTCCATAAGGTCTATGACTTTACCGTCGCTCTCGGCTTCCGGAGCAACAACCTCTTTGCCTGATATTTTAGTTTCAATGAGTGCCCGGAGCTTGATCTGATATTCATCTTTATATTTGCCGGGATCAAAAGGTGTATCCATGGAATTAATCAGCATCTTTGCCATATTTAGTTCCTGCTCGGCAACCTCTGGTTTTGTATACTGCTTCTGCAGTTCTTTGATGTCGTCAGCATAGTACATAGTGGAAATCAAAATGCCTTCCTCTCTGGGAATGATGGCCATCAAAGTGTCTTTGGTACCCATAACTGCTTTGCCTATGGCTATCTTCTGTTCGGCCATCAAAGCCCCCCGAAGCAGTTCAAAAGCCTTTTCACCACCTGCCTCGGGTGCTGCCTGGTAAGTCTTTTCGTAATAAACCGGAGAAATCTGATTTAACTGGGCAAAGTGCAGGATTTGAATGGATTTTTCTTTTTCCGTCTTGATCTTTTCGATCTCATCGTCTGTGATGACTACATATTTATCATCATCATACTCGTAACCCTTAACAATGTCTTCCGACTTGATTTCTTTGCCGCAATGGGCACAGGTTTTTTTATAACGGATACGGCTATTGTCTTCTTTATGCAATTGATTGAAATGGATATCATTATCCTGGGTGGCTGTATACATTGCAATGGGAATTGCAACCATGCCAAATGTTATGACTGATTTACGCGCTATCATTTCAAATCACCTCCGGGATTATTGTTTCCAATTCTGGTATAAGTATTCTGTGCTTAATTTTGCAATAATCGAATAAATTTATTTTTCAGCTTACCGATAGTACTAGCTTTTACATATAATGTTAGCTTTACTTATAGTATTAGCTTTAATTGATAGTTTTTTGCTTTACTTGATAGTTTTTCGCTTTACTTTGATAGCAACCTTGATTTTTTAGCCAATCTAATTTAACATAGCAAATGAGACTTGGAATCAGGTCAATTAGTAAATGTATAATGAGGTATGGCAAATAAAACGACAAAATTTCATCAGTAGTTCAGTTGAATTCCCGGAGTTGAGATTCAGTTGATAGAAAGCTGTTAAGATATACGTGAAGGAGTTTTAAAACAGGTGATAAGAAAAAAGCGGAGGTGAATTCATGTTTAATATTTTAGTAGTTGAAGATGATACGAATACCCAGAAACTAATCTGCACGCTACTTAAGCGGTCAGGCTACAATGCCTTTTCAGCTAAAGACGGACTCGATGCCTTAACCAGGATGGACAGCCAATATTTTGATTTAATTATTCTGGATTTAATGATGCCTCGAATGGATGGCTATCAGCTTTGTAAAGAATTACGCGATGTAGGAGAAAACATACCCATACTAATGATCACCGCGCAACAGGAAATCAAGGATAAGCATAAAGGCTTCCTGGTCGGAACAGATGATTACATGACTAAACCCTTTGACGAACAGGAAATGCTGTACCGCATAAAAGCTCTGCTGCGCCGGGCTCAGATTGTGAATGAGCAAAGATTAATAATTGGGAACACCACCTTGGATTATAATACCCTCTCCGTCACTTATGACGGCAATTCTATCACGCTTCCCCAGAAAGAGTTCTATTTACTTTATAAATTAGCGAGTTATCCAAATATCATATTTACCCGCATCCAATTGATGGATGAAATATGGGGTCCGGACACAGAAACGGATGAACACACCTTAAATGTTCATATGGGCAGGCTGCGTGAGAAGTTTAGAGATAACCCGGATTTCGAACTTATTACGGTTCGGGGGTTAGGCTATAAGGCGGTGAAGCTTACATGAAAAAAAGAATGAGCCTCGCAGTTTCACTTGTTGTCTTTGTATTTTTTATTATGGTTTTATCATTAGTAATCGGCAGATTCGGCACATTTTTGCTGGACTCCTTTTTTCATATTAACATGGCTGGAAATGGTTTTCTTTCCTTTATACTGCTATTATTAATCAGTGTATTTATCGGTACTTCTATCACTGCTCTTTTAAGTAAATGGATGGTAAAACCGGTTCGAAATCTTATCGAAGCAACAGAAGAAGTTGCAAAAGGTAATTTTTCTGTAACGGCAGAAGGCGGTTACATTCCAGAAATTGAGAGTCTCGCTGTCAGCTTTAATAAAATGGCAGCCGAACTGTCCGGTATTGAAATGCTGCGTGTTGATTTTATCAATAATTTTTCACATGAGTTTAAAACACCTATTGTTTCAATTAAGGGCTTTGCGAAGCTCTTAAAGGAGGATAATCTTACCACAGAAGAGGTAAATGAATACTTAGATATTATAATTCATGAATCCCAGCGGTTATCCGATCTATCTACAAATGTGCTTAATTTGTCCAAGATAGAAAATACGGAGATTATCAGTGAGAAAGAAATATATGCGCTGGATGAACAGGTCCGCCGCACCCTTCTTCTGCTGGAACCCAAATGGACTGCAAAAGAGCTTTCTGTTGCCGTTGATTTGGATTGTATCAGCATTTATAATAATGCACCTTTAATCCAGCAGATATGGTTAAATCTTATGGATAATGCTATTAAATTCACTGATCCCGGCGGAACGTTGCAAATCAGCTTAAAACGTATTCATTCCTCAATACAGTTTAGTATCAAGGATAATGGTCAGGGAATGGATGATGATACTATGAAACACATCTATGATAAGTTTTACCAAGGTGATACTTCCCATGCAGGAAAGGGGAATGGTCTTGGCCTTACGCTGGTACACAGAATTATCACCCTGTGCAAAGGTCATATAGAAGTCAATAGCAGTCCGGGAAAAGGCAGTATTTTTACGGTTTACTTACCTACCGGCATGCCGGCTGATTCATAATGGATTACAATTACGATTACCGTTTTATAAAAAGAAGTGACAGATATGTTTAATATGATGTAACCCAATATTTATATTTAATTGCGTAGTAGTTTTTTAACTGCTACGCAATTATTTTATGCAGCCAAAAGGCTGGACTTATTTTATAATTCCAAAGATTAATTGAGGTTGAGTTGATATTACGCTGTTACAATAGCCGTACAAAACGAAAGGAGTTAAACACGATGAATGTTTTAACAAAGCAAAAAGGAACTACTCCAAAAGCAATTCAGATTGAAGGTTTAAGCAAGAATTTTGGTGAGTATAAGATCTTAGACAACCTCTCTTTCGAGGTGAATAAAGGAGAAATTTTTGGATTTCTGGGACTCAATGGAGCCGGAAAAACCACAACGATAAAACTACTCTTATCAATCTTACGGCCAACCTCAGGTAAGCTCTGCCTGCTGGGTGAAAAAGTTGATGCTGGGAATAGCAGCTTATGGAATAAAGTTGGCTATCTGGAAGAGGCTGCTTTTTATCCAGATCTGACAGTAATCGAAAATATTGATATTGCACGCCGTATGCAAAAGGTTTCAGATAAAGCAGCGGTAGACCGTATCATTGGAAAATTAGGACTTGAACCGCATAAAAAGAAAAAGGCAAGAAATCTGTCCCTTGGTAATAAGCAGCGGCTGGGTCTTGCAAAGGCTATGCTGCACAATCCGGAAGTTCTCATCTTGGATGAACCTATCAATGGTCTTGATCCGGCGGGGGTGGTTGAGATCCGTGATATGCTCTTGGATTTAGCCAAAAATCATGGCGTAACAATATTTATATCCAGCCATCTGCTGGCTGAACTTTCTAAGGTTGCCACAAGAATAGGAATTATCCATAACGGCCACCTGGTTCAGGAGATAGAAATGAATAAACTGGAACATTCTCTGCAAAAAAACCTGGTTATAGACGGCCGGGATAAGGGTGCTATAAAACGGCTGCTTCGAAAACAGGGCTATGAATATGAAGATACCATGGATGGCCATATCCTATTAACGGACAGGCACCTGGCTGAGACTCCGGAAGATTTAGCCGAACTCCTTGTTCAATCTAATTTGCCGCCAAAGATGTTAAGTGTGATTACGGAAGATTTAGAGGGCTATTTTCTTCGTTCAATCGGTATAGTTAGGAGGAATTATTAATGGATATCTTATCAGTTCTGCATTGCGAAGTACGCAAAATTATCCGTTCTAATGTATTTGGACTTATATTTCTTGTTTTTGCTTTTGGACCGGTTATGATGGGTGTTGGTATCATCTTGTCCGGTAGCAGCGGTGATATTAACTGGCAAAACTATTTAATACCGTTACTAAATAACCTTTCGGCATTAGGAGTGATTGGCTACTCTTTTATAGCTGCATGGGTATTTGGCCGGGAGTATACGGATAAAACCATAAAAGATTTACTGGTCAAACCCATTTCCAGATCTCTTATTGTAACGTCCAAGCTGCTGGTTATTCTGGTTTGGAGCATACTACTATCAATTTATATGTTTGCCGTCAGCCTGTGTGTAGGCGGAATTTTAGGAGTTGCCGGATGGTCTTATCCCCTGATTGGAAGAATTTTCTTAAGATATTTTATAACCTCCCTTTTATTTATATTAGTCACCACACCAGGTATCCTCTTAGCAAATATAAGCAAAGGCTTTTTAGCACCTTTAGCGCTCACCTTAATCATCGTTATCTGTTCCAGTGTTTTAGCTTCAATGGGATTTTCTCCTTACTTTCCCTGGACAATACCCCAGGTCTATTTAAGCACCGGAATTCTATCTTTTAGCAGCTTCCTTATTCTTATGTTTACCGGAGCCGTCGGTTTAATCGGAACCTTTGTCTGGTGGCGTTATTCGGAACAACAATGAGTATCATAGGAGGAATTATTGATGAAGGAAGAAATCAAAACCGTCTCTGTACTGTTAACCAAATATACCGATCCATTTTCGAAACTTTTTAGTATATTTACCCGTAGTGAATATACGCATGCTTCCATCGGGATTGGTGATAATGGATGTGAATTTTTTAGTTTTGTTCTAAAAGATGGTTTTCATATTGAGAGACCTATAAGGAATAAAAAGGCGAAAAGAGACTGGATATTATGTGCACTTTATCAGCTTGATGTTTCATACACGGTATATAATAACATTAAACTTTATTTGCAGGAATTCTTAAATAATGCAGAACACTATCAATATAGCTTCTTTGGTGTTCCTCTTTGTCTAATGCGGATACCTCACCATTTTAAATATCATTATTTCTGTTCCCAGTTTGTAGCCCAGCTTATAATTGCAACAAAAGCGGCACAGCTAAAAAAACGTCCTTCTATTTACCTTCCGGATGACTTTCAACGTGAACCTGAACTCAAGCTCTGTTTTAAAGGGACTTTGGGGGAATTGGCAGCATTGATGTAGTTAAAAAATTAAAATTTGCTGGTATGCGGTTTTTATTCGCTGCTAATTGGAACAATCGGAAGCAGTATTACTATAACCGATTGCATTTTTATGACATACCTTCACACATTTGCCGCACTAAATACAGTCAGGATGGCTTAATAAGCTTCCTTTAAAATCATAAGGTACAATCCCATAGGACACTTCTTTTCACATAATTTGCAGGATATACATTCAGAAGAGATCCGAAGAACCTTATTGCTTTTTTTTATTCTTGTTATAAAGGAAGCTATGGTTCCCATGGGACAAAAGTGACACCAGGTTCTATGATTATAAAATGATACCGGCTAATTTTTTCAAAAGTTTAATATTTTTTTCATTGCATTCTCCCTGACTTTTATTCATAATTAATATAAAGTGAATATATCTTACTTTAAAATAATTATCTGTGACGGAGTCACCATATTACTAAAATAATACACCAGTTCCCATGCCTTCCTGGCATAAAACGTGAAGAATAGCCTCTTTTGCTATTTTTCTAATGACTCGCATGGATCTCGCGAGGCAATTCACTCTAGCTCCCATGCATAAAGCATCTGCTGGCAGATGCTTTACTGCCTCAAATCAGGGTGTGAAATGTCCTTTATTTCACATTAATTACAGATGAATAAGGAATCAAGCCATTCCGGACTA
>JAEZSL010000146.1 GCA_023443925.1 Bacillota bacterium
TCCATATAGTCTTAAGTTCTTCATAGTTTAAACTCTTTAAATACTCCAGAAGAACTTCCGTTTTCTCCTGGAATAAAGGGAGTTGTCTATAATTAAGGGTATCTGTATCGGATTTCATTTTTTTCGCTGGTGATATAATAATTCTCATGATTATCTCCATTTTATTTGCTAATACCATTGTAACTATTTTGCAGGAGTTAAACAAGCCATAGTTGACAGAGCTGTATAATTTTGCTATAATCTTGTTAACGAGAAAGGCGGGTGCACATAAGTTGGACGATTCTCCGGAACCTGAACAGCGATGTTTTAGAATTTTTCTTTTTAAAATTTTTAACGATATAGATAATATAGGCACATAGCAAAGAACAATTATGTATTGTTCTCTTTGTTGTGTGCTTTTTATATTATATATAAATAATTTAATCATAGGATGTTTAGCTCTGTAAAATGGTGTTCAAAGGCAAATGTTTTACTAATATTAAATTTATAAATACTTAATTACTTATTTCATTATTCTAATTATTTATTTTAAATACTTATTTATATCCACAAAAAACCAGCCACACCGCATTTTACTCACATTATTTGCCATTAACACATTCACCGCTAACTTGAAATGATTTAACAGGAGGTTATTTTTTGTCAGACGATAATTTATTATGGCTATTTTTATTGCAACTTGTATTTATCTTACTTAATGCAATCTTTGCTTGTGCGGAGATCGCTGTTATCACAATGAATGATAACAAGCTGGCGAAACTTTCCGCTGCGGGAGATAAACGCGCGATACGGCTTACGAAGCTTACCGAGCAGCCTGCACGTTTCCTGGCAACAATACAGGTCGGTATTACATTAGTAAATCTTTTGAGCAGTGCCGTGGCTTCGGGAAACTTTTCGGACAAACTGACCAAATGGTTTATGGATATCGGTATTAATCTTTCCCCTTCCATACTTGATGCAATCTCTGTAGCTATTATAACAGTTGCCTTAACTTACTTTACCGTATTACTGGGTGAGTTGATTCCAAAGAGAATCGCCATGAAAAAGGCAGAACAGCTGGCCCTTGGAATGTCCAGGCTGATTTATATGCTATCCCGGTTATTCGCACCTGCCGTATGGTTTTTTACCGTATCGGCTAACAGTTTATTACGATTAATGGGGATTGACCCAAACAGCGAAGAAAATGAAAACGCAGAAGAAGAAATACGGATGCTGCTGGATGCAGGAAAAGAAAACGGCTCAATACAGGCTGATGAAAAGAATATGATTCAGAATATATTCGAATTTGATGATATATCTGCCGCAGAAATCATGACTCACCGTACCGAAGTATCTATGTTATGGCTTGATGAAACAGATGAACAGTGGTTCCAAACAATTACCGAAAGCAAACACTCCATCTACCCGATCTGTTCCGACAGCCCGGATAATATTATCGGAGTTTTATATGTAAAAGATTACTTCCGGCTAAACGAAAAATCCCGGGAAGAAATCATGACACATGCCGTACAGCAAGCTTATTTTATACCGGAAACGGTTCGTGCGGATGTTTTGTTCCGGAATATGAAAACTACCCGTAATCATTTTGCCGTAGTTATCGATGAGTACGGCGGTATGAGTGGTATAATTACAATGAACGATCTACTGGAGCAGCTGGTAGGTGATCTTGAGGATGACCATACGGTTCCGGTGGAAAAACCTTTAATTGAAAGAATTGATTCAAATACCTGGAGCATACAGGGTACGGCACCGTTGGATGATGTAGCCCTGATGCTTGGTGTGAATCTTCCTTATGATGATTATGACACCTTTGGCGGTATGGTCTTTGGCTTATTAGGCAGTGTACCTAGTGACGACAGCACCCCTGAACTGGAAGAATACGGATTACAGATAAGAATTACGAAAATAAAAGAACGCAGACTTGAGAGTGCTGTGGTTTACGTAACCGATCCCCAGGAAAAGGATAATGCTGATGACTAGATACGGCACATAAATAATTAAAATTTTATTTAATTTCATAATAAAATACAAAAAAGGATGGGTTTCAGGCATTAGCTTGAATTCCATCCCTTTATTGTTCCACCTGTTTTTTACCATCTTTCATGAGATTATCACATGAGATCATCTCATGTGATCGTATCATGAGATCATAAATGCTCATCCAGCTGAGGTAATATGCGCCAGCATCAGAAAGTTTAACATATATTCCTCATACTTGTTCACTCTGCGGTAAATCGATTAAACTAATTCTTTCTTTTTTCTGAAAAACTCCGCAAAACTTTCAATCGTAAATTCTTTCAACTGTGATAAATCCTCATCGACCAGACGAAAGAAACAGCCTGGTATTTCTCCTGCTTTCAGATTTTTTTGAATACAGGGATCACAGCCCAGATCGTGATTACTGGGATGTAACTTGCATTCTTTATCCCTGCAGGTGCAAAAATGCTTTTGATCTTCCATGGTATCTGCCTACTTTCTTCTTTATATCATAATAAAATATCATAATGAAAAATCCGTTAATCCACATTAGATCTATGTAGTTCTCTACTGACAATTTTAAGTTTCACCAGTAAATTAATTGCAAATAATAAGTAAATAAGCTTATGCCAATATATGCTTTTTAAGCCATTTATCTGCCAGTTCCGGCCAGTCTGCTACTTCCTCGTTGGGCTGCCTTCCACTGCCGCTGTCCTCACTCTCATCAAAGCGTTTCAACAGATCGGCTTTTGCGTCTTCAGCCATAATAATATCCCCGGATTTCACTTTCTCTAAAATATTATGAATTTGTTCCAAAGTATAAGGTTCGCCGAATTCAGCCTTTGCCCATGTCTCATCCGCTAAGGATAAGCCATGAGGACCTTCCGTAAAAACATGAAGTGCAAACAAAATCCCCTGTTTTCTTAAAGCTTCCGCAAAAAGGTAGCTGTTTTCCGCCGGAACCAGCATATCCGTGGCTGTCAGCCATAGGAAACAGGGCGGGGTATTTTTTGTAACCTGCTTATCTAAAGACATATACTCCAGTTCTTCCTGGGTGGCATCCTCTCCTAATAAAGTCAGGAAGGAATCCCGGTGTGCCATTTCCCCTGAAGAAATAACAGGATAGGATAATATAGCAGCATCCGGACGGTTGGAAATACCTGCATATGCTTCTTTATCCTCTATTATATCTTCATGGTGAACACAGATACTGGCACAAAGATGGCCTCCGGCCGAAAAGCCGCACAAAGCAAGCTTATCCGGTTTGACACCATAGCTATCCGCATTTTTACGTATCAAACGGATTGCTCTTGAGATATCTTTTAACGGCTGAAGCTTTAAAGGATCTTTCTTTAATAAATTCGTTGTATAGGTAAGTACAAATGCATTATAACCTTTATCATAAAATTTCTTTGCTACAATTTCTCCTTCTGTGGGAGATACCATACAATATCCGCCTCCGGGTACAACCAGCATGCAGGGTCTTATTTTCTCTCCTTCTTCATGCAGATAACTGACCAGATTTGGTACAAAACCAAATGACATGGAATACCGGTACTCTCCTTCTTCCCATAGGTTTATCCTTTCTTTTATCATCTTCTTACCCTCCCTTTGATAATTACATAGCTGTAAAATCAGATTATTTTAATGAAATATCTTTTACCTGGCAGTATAAAAGCAATAAAATCAGTTTATATCGTTTAAACAACTGTCCCGTATTGTTTCAATCGGTAAATCATCCTGCTGATGGTGCTCAATTACTTAATTTTCAACTTATTGCCAAGTAAAAAATATACATACTATGATAATTATAACAAATTCGAATTGAAAATCAATTTAATTCTATTGTCCGTCTTTTAAAAAACTCTATTGTCCACCTATTAAAAACTCTATCGCCAGTCTATTAAAACAGATGTGAAGATCGACTTTCACACCTGTTTTACCATCTTATTCAGAGCTGGCTGCCGGGGGTATCGACTCCGTTATGGGAAGGGTCAGGATTACAGAAGTACCTTTTCCGTAATCACTATCAATTTGCATGGTTCCCTTGTGCAGGTCCATGATTTTCTTGGATATTGCCAAGCCCAGTCCGGCACCTATGGACTTGGGATCCGTCTTATAAAAGGAATCCATGATGTGTGTTAAATCCTGACTGGCAATGCCAATGCCTTCATCCTCAACTTTAATCACTACTTCATTCTGCTTAACCGTCTGAACAATATGTATTACCTTCTCCTCATCGGAAAATTTTATAGCATTATCCAGAATATTTAAAAGCACCTGTTTAAGCTTATCCGGATCGGCCAGTATCGTTACCGGCATAATATCAACTCGGATTTGAAGCAGCTTGTCTTCGGTTTTTTTATGTAACTGATATACTACCTCCTGTATCAGAATCTCCACGGGAAAGACTGTTAATACCAGTTCCATCCGCTCAGACTGATACCTGGAGAAGTCCAGCAGGTTTTCAACCAGACCAATCATCCGGTCGGCTTCCTTATTTATTATGTTGAGGCCGAATTCCCGCTCTTCCTCCGTTAAACCTTCCGGGGAAATTAAAGTCTCAATCCAGCCTTTTATTCCCGTAAGAGGTGTTCTGAGTTCATGACTGATGGATGAGATAAAATCATTCTTTAACCGGTCCGCCTTAACAATTTCATCTCCCATCTCGTTTAATCTACCTGCTAATTCACCCAGTTCGCCGGGGTATTTTCTCTGGAGCTTGCTCTTATACTTCCCCTCTGCCATTTTACGGGTAAAAACCATAATCTCCTTTAATGGTTTTACAATTGAATTACCCAGCTCCAGGCTGACTAAAAAGACAATAAAAGCTACTGCCGTGCAGATTATCAGACCGTATCCCATAAGATTTTGGAGCAGATCCTTTACCTTGTTTAACGAGGTCAGATATCTCAATACTCCTACAACCTGACCTTTAAACTCCAAAGGTATGTAATATGCCAGTACTTTCTCATTCGTAATCTCATTTTTCTCAATTTTATAAACGGGCTTATATTCCAGTACGGACGGATCAATGGGATAAGTCACCTGATCATAAAAGCCTGAAGAAGACTGTATCAGCTCACCTTTCCGGCTTAAAAGCTGCAATTCTCCGTCTTTATACCGGTAGCTTTTTATGATTTGGCCGCTGTATTCCCTCAGTCTGTTATAATTAAAATCCATTTCATTTTGTAAAACCGGACTAACCCCTTCCGCGTAGGTCTGAAACGTATCCGCAATGGTGCGGTAATAATACCTGGACAGTCCAAAACCAAAACCAGCCATGGCTAGTCCTAAGGTAAGTAATATTATTATCATAAAGTATAGAGTTATTTTTTGCTTCATGTCTTATCTTTCCACATATATCCGTAACCCCAGACAGTTACTAAAAACTCGGGGTTGGACGAATCCTTTTCTGTTTTCATCCGGACACGTCTTATATTAACATCCACAACCTTGATATCCCCCGCATAATTAATTCCCCATATTTCATCCAGCAGGTCATTCCGGGAAAATGCCTGATTTTTATTTGCAATCAGAAACTGCAGCAGGCAGTATTCTGTCGGTGTCAGCCGTATTGCTTCTCCAGCCAGGGATATGATGCTATTCTTATAATCAATCTGAAAAGGACCGGAACTAAGTACAGCAGTATTATTTATCTTATTAAGCTGCTCCATTCTGCGGAGCAGGGAGAGTACTCTGGCTTCCAGTTCTGCCATACTAAAGGGCTTGGTCAAATAATCATCCGCCCCCTCTACCAGTCCTCTTATCTTTTCCTCTTCTCTGGCTCTTGCCGTCAGTATAATAATACCGGTATTTGCATATCGTTTCCTGATCTCCTGGCAGACCTGAAAGCCATCTATCCCCGGCAGCATTAAAACCAGTAAAACCAGGTCAATCTCATTTTCCTTTAACAGTCTTAACGCCTCTTCTCCTGAATCTGCCTCCAGAATACGGTACATTTTCCTGCGCAGATTCAGACTTACAAAGGTCCTTATGGACAGTTCATCTTCAACAACCAGTATCGTTTTCATTCTCTTACCAATCCTGTTATCCTTTGCACATAATTATTTATCTTACTGAAACTCTTCTTCCAGCAAATGAAAATTATCCGTTGAAATCGGAGTAGCTTTTTCTAATTTCGTATAAAAAACCGTATCTTTTGTTTCCGCCAGCTTTCTTCCGGTTCCGTTATAGGCCGAAGCATCCGTCCATTCGACTTCGAAAAGGGTTTGCTGATCCTCTGTGGACATAAGCCTGACCCTATTGGCCTCCCTCTCGATGGTTACTTTATTATACCATTCAACCGGAAATGTGATATAAAATCGGTTACTGTCATCTGAATAACGCTGCTCTATAATCTGTTTCGTGCCGTCAAGGCGGTAATCATTATACGTATAAAGG
>JAEZSL010000151.1 GCA_023443925.1 Bacillota bacterium
AAATATGCGGAAAAATGGCAGCAGGACGGTATTATCTGGAAAGATATCCTGACGGATACCACAGATCATAATACATATATTAACGAAGGTAAGTTAATTACCAAATGGGGTACTCACGAGTTCTCCAACCAGAAGAGAGCATGGCTGGATGAAGGTGCGCGCTGGGATTACACCGAAGTTTATCCGGAAGGTCTTTATGCAAATAGATCTCCGTTATCAAATCTGGTAGCAATTCCGGCAACCAGTGAAAACCCGGAAAGAACCTTAATGTTTTTAAATCTTATGGAAAAAGACCAGACTTTATATGATATGGTACATTATGGTATTGAAGGTGAAACCTATCAGTTAAGCGGCGAAGAAGCCGTATTTCCGGAAGGCATGAACGCAGAAAATTCCAACTACATGGAATGGGGCGGACGCTGGGCACTTTGGAAACCGCAGTATATGCGTCCGGATGCTTCCTATGGTGAAGGTTTCTGGCAGGCAGAAGCTGATTATGCAGCATCACTTGCCCAGAATGTCAACAGCCCGTTAAGCGGCTTTAACTTTGATGTAACGAATGTTAAGACCCAGGTGGCACAAAGAGACCAGATATATGCCGATGCCAATAAACTGATCGAAGTAGGTCTGGGCGGCAAGGCAGAAGATGCCGTAAATAAATTAATCAGTGATGCAAATGCAGCCGGTACCGCAGATATCCTTGCGGAATGTCAGAAACAAATCGATGCCTTCCTGGCCGCTAAATAAAATTGTGCCGGTAAAAGTCGACATGAGTCAGCTTATTCCATTTTTTCCATGATTTTGTAAAAGTTATCTGGATTTTATTGTTATAATATGTTAGTATAATATTATATTAATATGTTTATGCAGGCTGAATGTAATATTAGATTATAATACACAGAATAGAACACTCCTGATTGCTTAAAAGAATTGAAAACAGATATTAACATCGTGCTAATAACAACAGTTCTTTTAAAGCGATCGGGAGTTTTTGAATTTAAGAGGTAGATCAATGAGAAAAAAAGTAGTTCATATAATATCCCATTCCCACTGGGACAGAGAGTGGTACATGCCGTTTGAAAAGCACCGTCTGAAGCTAGTTAATCTTGTGGATGACTGCCTGGAACTGTTTGAGAATAAGGACGGATTTAAGAGTTTTCATCTGGACGGTCAGAGTATCGTACTGGATGACTATTTGGAATTAAAACCTGAGAAGAAAGAACTGATCAAGAAAAATATTTTAGAAGATAAGTTTTATGTTGGGCCTTGGTATATACTACAGGATGAATTTTTGACAAACAGCGAATCCAATGTAAGAAATCTTCTTATTGGTATAGAAGAAGCAAATGAATACGGAAAGCTATGCAAAATCGGCTATTTTCCCGATGCTTTCGGCAATGCCGGGCAGATGCCCCAGTTATTAAAACAGGCCGGAATGGATGCGGTTATATTCGGCAGGGGTGTAAAACCGGTTGGATTTAATAATGCCCTAATCGAGACCGGTGAGTATGAATCCTTTTACTCCGAGATGCTCTGGAATTCACCGGACGGCAGCGGTCTATTGGGGATTCTGTTTGCCAACTGGTACAATAACGGTGCCGAAATTCCGGTACAGGAGAAGGAAGCAAAAGAATACTGGGATAAGCGGCTGGCAGATGTGCTTAAGTTTGCATCCACAAATCAACTGCTTTTTATGAACGGCTGTGATCACCAGCCTGTCCAGAAAGACCTGGCTGAGGCCATTGCTGTTGCAAACTGTCTGTATCCTGACTATGAATTTATACATTCCAATTTTAATGATTATATAAAAGCTGTGAAAACTGAACTGATTGAAGCACCGTTAGTGGAGGCAGCATCACAGGACGGCTCTGATAAGGCAGACGAAGGCGGGAATGAGTCCGGGTTATTATCAGGGATAAGCAAGTTATCAGGGATAAGCAAGTTATCCCGAATAAGCAAGTTATCAGTGGTAACCGGTGAACTTACCAGCCAGAAGACCGACGGCTGGAATACGCTGGTGAATACCACTTCCTCACGTATCTATTTAAAACAGTTAAACCGGGAAAATGAGGTGGCATTGGCTAACCTGGCGGAACCTTTAGCTGTTTTTGCAGCGGATACAGGTGCAGCTTATCCTCATGAAACCTTAAGGTATGCCTGGAAGAAGCTGATGCAGAATCATCCCCATGACAGTATCTGCGGCTGCAGTACCGATGAAGTGCACCGGGATATGGAGACCCGTTTCCACAACAGCCTCCAGGTAAGCCAGAGTCTGATAACAGAAAGCCTGGACCGGATCGGCGGCAGCATAGATACTTCAGGCTTTCAGGAAAAGGGGGCATATCCCTTTGCTGTCTTTAACACAACAGGCTGGAACCGGACAGGGGTCGTATCTGTAATAATAGATATAGAAAGATTGTATAAAGAGAATTTAAATAAAGCCTTCTATAAGATGAAGGAAATTACCCTTAAGAATTACGTCTTAAAGGATAATCTGGGAGGAGTAATTCCCTGTGAAATTAAAGATCTGGGAGTCAGATTCGGATATGACCTGCCGGAGGATAAGTTCAGGCAGCCTTATATGGCAAGACAGGTTGAGGTAACCTTTGAAGCAGAAAAAATACCCTCCATGGGATACAGGGTTTATGCTCTGATTCCGGAAAAGCAGCCGGAGCTTAAGAAGACTTCCCTGGTCATTGCAGACGGCATGGAGAACTCTTATCTGAAAGTTACCATTAACCGCGACGGTACCGTGAACCTTCTGGACAAAGTTTCCGGAAAGCTTTATGAAAATATCTGTTACTATGAAGATACCGGAGATATCGGCAATGAATACATTTACCGCCAGCCTGACGGGGATAAGGCAATCCTTACAAAGAACCGGGACTGTTGTATAGAACTTGCGGAAGATAAAGAATACAGGGCGGTTTATAAAATTAAACAGACTATAGAGATACCGGAAAGTGCGGATGAAACCCTTTATGAAGAACAAATCAGTATGGCTGGTGTAAGATACCGAAAAGCAGGAAGAAGTACAAAGCTTTTGCCCCTTGATATTACAACTACGCTTACGCTGGAAAAGAAGGGAAGAGGCTTAAAGGTACGTACGGAATTTGATAATAAAATGAAGGATCACAGGCTCAGAGTGATAATTCCTACGGGGTTTGAAACGGACAGACATTTTACCGACTCTGTTTTTGAAGTAGTGGAACGCAATAACCGCCATTACACCGAATGGACAAATCCCAGCGGCTGTGAACATCAACAGTGTTTTACCGGAATTAAGGATGAAAAGTCCGGTCTTACTGTTGCCAATTTTGGATTGTATGAATATGAAATACTGCCGGAAGAAAAGAATGCCATTGCCCTTACCCTCCTTCGTGCCGTAGGCGAACTCGGAGACTGGGGCGTCTTCCTGACACCGGAAGCACAAATACAAAAGAAATGCAAGACGGAATTTGAAATCATTCCCTTTGCCGCCCATGGCGGTGAATTTAATCCGGTTGCAGAAGCATACCAGTTCCAGGTACCAATGAACACCTGTCAATTATTTATTCATGAAGGATCTCTTCCTCTTGAGAAAAGCTGGCTGGAATGGGAAGGACAGGGAATTTATCTGACGGGACTTAAAAACCGGCAGAACTCCTGTGACCGTATCGTCCGATTTATTAACGGCTCCAATCAGGTACAGTGCCTGACCCTAAAAGGCTCAGATAAAGTATCCCGCTATTACAAAAGTAATGTAATTGAAGAGGATCTTGGCGAGCTGGATATAGAGGGCGAAAGTATAAAGCTTACGGTTAATCCTTTTGAGATTGTAACCATTGGACTGGAAATACAATAATAGACGAGGTTTTAAAGAGGCACATGTCAGAGATTAAGAATGAGAATCCGTTCCTAAACAGTTATGTAAGGAACAGCAACCAGCCCATTATGGTCACCGCCAATATTATTAACATAGCTACCTCCCCGGCAGACCATAAATTAAGTGAACTTTATATTAATATGGCAGTTATGTTGTTTTTCCTGGCAGAAAATATACCCATGAATTATCTGCATATTAAATATTACAGCCGCGCAATCCGGTACGTGGAGTCCGGATTGCGTGGATCTTTGGTGCGTAAATTACAGCAGTTATCGATCACCTATCACAAGGAGATGGAATCTGGGCGGATCCAGTCCAAGATCATGCGTGACGTAGAGGCCATTGAGATGCTCTCCGGGCAGTTGTTTGTAGGGGTATTATCCATTGGACTTAATCTGATGGTTGCTTTTACGGTTACCGCAGCAAAGAGCTTTACCGTATTCTTATTTTTTATCTTAAGCATACCGGTATCCGTAGGTTTGATTGCGTTATTCCGTACCAAAATCAGAAATACCAACGCACAGTTTCGGAAGGAAATGGAGACCACCAACGCCAAGGTTGTGGAAATGGTGGGATTAATTCCGGTTACAAAAGCTCACGGCTTACAAAAAGAAGAAGTGAAAAAGATGGAAAGACAATTAAATACGGTTGCTGAAAAAGGATATCAGCTGGATGTTGTCCAATCACTGTTTGGTGCTTCGAATTGGGCGGTATTCCAGCTTTTTAAGCTGCTCTGCCTTGCCTTTACCGGTTATCTGGCTTACCGCAGGAAAATTAAACTCCTACCGCAAACATATAGCAGTAGTTCCTCAGAATATAATTTTATTCTTATCGCATTAATATAAATTAAAACATCAAATTAAATAATATGTAATAGTCGGAGACCTACTAATATAAATCAAAAACAAATAGAAAGAGAGAGTGAAAGTTATGAGATATAAAGATCCTGCTTTGTCACCTGAGACAAGGGCAGAAGATTTACTCGGCAGAATGACTTTGGAAGAAAAGGTTGCCCAGATGGATATGATCCGTGGGGTGGAACTGGCAACAAAAGTTCATGAGGCACATTTTTGTTCTGTGGATGAGAATTCGGATTTTTACTGGGAAAAGGTTGAAAAGAGTATCGGAAGAAAAGGGATGGGTTTTGTTCATGATGTTTATTCCGTACCGGCAGTGCTGAATAAACTGCAAAAATACATGGTAGAGGAGACCAGGCTTGGGATTCCCTGTATATTTACCGGCGAGGCACTTCATGGGTTGTCCTATCCGGGGGCTACCGTATTTCCCATGCCGATTAATATGGGAGCGGCTTTTCATCCGGAACTGACACTTAAAGCAGGTGCTGCCATTGCGGCAGAGACCAGAAGCCTTGGTATCTGTGAGATCTTAGCTCCCAATTTAGACCTTGCCAGAGAGCCGAGATGGGGAAGAGTAGAAGAAACCTTTGGTGAGGACACATATCTCTCCTCCGAAATGGCTTATGCGATTATAACTGGTGAGCAGGGTGATGATATCAGCTGTCCCGATAAAATCGTATGTGAACCAAAGCATTACTGCGTCCATGGAATTCCTGAAGGCGGCACCAACTGTTCCCCGGCCAGGGTCGGAACCCGGGAAGTGGAAACCGCCTATCTGCCTGTTTTTGAGGCGGGTATTAAAAAGGCAGGAGCTTATAATGCCATGGCTTCCTATAACTGTATCGACGGTGAGGCAGTCATCGCATCAGATTATTACTTACGAAAAATCTTAAAGGAGCGATTTGGCTTAAAGGGTTATGTAAGGGCAGATTTTGGTGCCGTTAACCGTCTTAAGACGTCTCACCATATGACCACCGACAGCAAAGACAGCATCTGTCTGGCCGTGAATGCCGGTCTTGATGTACAGGGCTTTGATTTTTCAAACCAGTACTGGGAAGATACCTTAATTGAACTTGTTAAGGAAGACAGAATTTCCATGGAAACCATTGACGATGCGGTACGGCGTATCTTAAAGGTGAAATTTGAACTGGGGTTGTTCGAACAGCCTTATACGGATGAAGCACATTACCAGGAAGTAGTAAGGTGTGAGAAGCATAAACAGATCAGTTATGAAATTGCCAAAGAATCCATTGTTATGCTCCAGAATAAAAATAAACTGCTTCCCCTTAAGAAAGAGCTCAAATCCATTGCCCTGATTGGACCAAGCTCCGGCAGGCAGCGGATTGGCAGTTATTCCTCCGAACCTTACGGCTACCAGGTGGAATCCTTAGTGGAGGCCGTAAGAAGAAAAGTAAGCAAAGACACCATTATCCGCCAGCATGACGGCTGTGCCATATCTGAACGGGATATTGCACTGGTGCCAAAGGAATGGTTTAAGGACGGAGTAACCTTAGAGTACTTTAACAATCCTGACTTTTCGGGTAAGCCCATCGGCTCCGATCAATTTAATTCCGTTAATTTCAACTGGATTTTGGCAAAACCCCACAGGGATCTTGAATTCACCGGATATTCCGTACGGATGGAAGGAATCCTGAAAGTCAATACCCATGATTTTACCCAGTCAGGAGAGATCAAGGGAAAGCTGGTTTTTACCACCGATGACAGCGTACGTGTGTATATTGACGGCAAATGTGTTATAGACAGTATGGGTAAGGAGAAACAGAAGCTGCCCCAGTGCGGATTTACCTTCCGAAACGGAGCGGAACATACACTTTTAGTAGAATATGTTTGTGATGTAAACGGCAATAATGTTACCCTTAGCCTGGATTATCATGATGACTCCTTAGAAGGAGCCGTTGCTGCCGCCAGAGAATCCGATGTAATAGTGCTGGTCTGCGGGGATGATAAGGTTACCAGCGGGGAAGGTATGGACCGTTGTGATCTGCATTTATACGGTAAACAAAGAGAGTTGATAAAACAGGTCTGCGGCTTAAATAAACCGGTGGTTCTGGTACTGGAAAACGGCAAACCGGTAGATCTAAGCTATGAAACTGACCATGTGGATTCGATTCTTGCTGCCTGGTTTGGCGGTGAGAGAGGGGCTATGGCCATAGCGGATATTCTGTTTGGAGATTACTGCCCTTCGGGTAAACTGCCGATCTCCTTCCCGAAGAATGTAGGCCAGGTACCCTGCTATTACAGTATGCTTCCCGGAGGAAGCACAGAATATCTGGAGGAAACCAGAAAACCGCTGTTTTCTTTTGGACATGGTCTGAGTTATTGTGAATTTAAGTATGAGAATCTTGCGATACATAAGAAAGAGAAGCTCTATGAATATGAAGTAACGGTAGAAGTAAGCAACTTAGGGGATATGGCGGCAGAGGAAGTTGTTCAGATCTATGTTGAAGATCTTCAAAGTTCCATTGTAACGCCACGCAAACTTCTGAAAGCCTTTAAGAGAATCAAACTGCAGGACGGTGAAAAGAAAACGGTTTGCCTGTCTCTGGATTATGACAGCTTTAAGCTTCTAAACAGGGAATATCAATGGGTTGTAGAGCCGGGGGATTTTATGATAATGGCTGGGTCTTCCAGTGAAGATATCAGACTGTCCCGGATGATTACAATAGAATGAGAAAGCCCGGAATCAGGCAAGATCTGAGCTGCCTGGCTGGGTTTATAATTGGAGGAGGTGAGACAAAACATTACATACCTGTTATGTGAGCGGTTATTCCGATTTAGCTGCAATAGCTGGTATGTCAGTGTGGAAAACAGGAACTATCCTGGAATCCGGACGGAGGTATAATAACAGATTACAAGATAAGATTCTATAGGAGAGGGTGTAGGGATGCAAATGAAGAAATTATTTATGGGTTTGAAAAGAAACGACAGGAAAAGTAAAAACAGGGAAAGTGCTTATGATGCGGCAGAACAAGGACTGGCTGGTAATACCAAACGGAAAAACGCTGTGA
Source organism: Bacillota bacterium (assembly GCA_023443925.1). The sequence continues at coordinate 7,752 of JAEZSL010000151.1, forward strand.
AAACGGCATCCGAAAGAGGAATAAGTGCTGTTCGGGGAAGAGGAATCAGGGCAAAATTAACAGCGGCCTTTTTAATACCGGTATTTTTAATCATTGGGCTGGGGGTTGTATCTTATACGAAAGCGTCACAGGGTATTATTGAGAAATACGAGAAATCCACTCATATGAGCATTGATATGATGAGGGATTATTTTGAACTGGGCCTTAAGACAGTAGAAACCAAAGCCTTGCAGTTAAGTCTTAATAATACCATGATTAAGTACTATTCCGGCAGTTATAAAGAAGATCCCTATCAGGAAATTACTGTTAGCAAAGATATTACAAATATGCTGACAGCGGCTTCCATAGGCGATGAATTTGTATACAATGTTACCGCTGCTGCAGATTACGGAGTCGGTGTAACTTATCAGGGAACCATCAGCAATAAAACCTACGGCGTTTTAAAGGATTCTGCCATTGGTACCGGATTGGGCAGTTCCAATGAATTAAGCAGGTGGTATGGTTCTCATGAAGAACTGGATAATGAATTAAAAGTCAGTTCCAATAATTACTGTATGTCCTTTGTCAGAAAACTGAATGACACAGCCGGTGACCAGGCCGGATACATTATTATTGATGTAAATATGAAGGCGCTGGAAGATATCTTAAAGCGGGCGGATTTCGGAACGGGCAGTATCAGCGGTATTATTACCGGTGACGGAAGGGATATGAATCAGGGTAGTGAAGGTTTTAAAGTTTCTGACCAGGCCTTTTTTGGTGATATTCAGGAGAGTACGGAAAAAAGCGGCTATACCTATGTGGATTATAGCGGGGAACAGTGCCTTTTACTGTATTCTAAAATGGAGGTGTCAAATTCTGTTTTATACGCTCTGATACCCAGGAGCGGAATTATAAAACAGGCAGAGGATTTAAAATATCTTACGTTAGGTTTCATTCTGGTGGCCAGTATTATCGCTATCGCAACCGGAACCTTAATTGCCTCCGGAATTGGCAATACCATCAAAGCGACCAATCAGGTACTGGAAAAAGCTGCTACCGGTGATATGTCTGCAGTGGTCAGAATACGGCGAAAGGATGAATTCCAGGTACTGGGCAGAGGTATCAATAACATGCTGCAAAGTATGAAGGAACTGATTTATAAGACGATTTCCGTAAGTAAAGCGGTATCCGGGTCAGCAGGGAAAGTTGCCGAAAACTCCGATAAGCTTCTTGAAGCGACCCAGAATATTACCAAGACCGTAAATAATATCGAGCAGGGTATTGTGCAGCAGGCAGAAGATGCGGAACACTGCCTGTATCAGATGTCATCCCTTGCGGAACAGATCCATGTACTATACGGCAATGCAAATGATACGCAATTAATTGCTGCCAATGCCAAGAAGCTTATTTCAGAGGGCATGGTGGTTGTGAATGATTTATCGGAGAAGGTGAAGGATACAACGGCTATAACGACCAATGTTATCCGGGATGTTGAAAACTTCAATGAAGAATCCAGGGCAATCAGTCAGATTATCGTAACCATTAACGAGATTGCGGACCAGACCAATCTGCTGTCCTTAAATGCTTCCATTGAAGCCGCCAGAGCAGGAGAAGCAGGCAGAGGCTTTAGTGTGGTTGCCGATGAAATAAGAAAACTGGCGGAACAGTCAGCCGGTGCCGCCTTAAGAATTAAAGGTATCATTGAACAGATCCAGAATCGGACCCAGTCGACGGTAGATGCGGCAAAACAGGCAGAGACTTCCGTAAAGGTACAGGGAAAAGCGCTGGTTACCACGGTGGATTCCTTTAAAAACATTAACAATGAAATAGAAAAGATGGCACAGAATATGGATAAAATCCTGGCTGGAATGAAAAAAATGGAACAGGCCAAAGAAGACACCTTAAGTGCAATGGAGAGTATATCCGCAGTTTCGGAAGAGACTGCCGCCGCTTCCAGTGAACTTGGCAACACGGCTACGGAACAGCTAAAAGCAGTGGAAGAATTAAACCTTGCCGCACGGGAACTGGATTCCGATTCCCAGAACCTGGAGAAATCCATACAGATATTCAGGCTGGATTAAACATAGATTAACGCCGTCCTGATGGTAAGCCAGGTGCCCGATTAGGGCAGGAACCATACACAAAATGGTCCTTTTGATACACGATCAATCATGATAATTGTAAAAATATCAATATAATTGTTGTAACTAAGAATAGGCAGCGGGGAGATATGGTTTTCATACCATGTCTCCCCGCTAATTCATTTATACGATTACTGCCTCGTCAAAAAACTGGGGCATATGGAAATTCCAGGTTTCATTATCAATGGCAGAATAGCTGCCGTAATGCTGGGTGGGGATATCTCTTGCGCAGAGCTTATAGAAATTACAGCGGATAAGGTCGCCTGGTTCAAAGCTATCCTTTCCGAAAAGGTCTTTTACATACTGCAGGGGTATGGTAACCTCCACAGTCCAGGAATTTGTATCAATATCGGCTTTACAGGTGCAGACAGCTTTGGTAAATTCGGTGTATACCTTTCTTCCCGGAGGTATCTGGCCGTAGCGGTTTAGCATGGCTCCGTTGGCATTCATCTCGATGTTCACATAAGTACCCTTTAAGGTCTCCGGGGCAAATTCTATAAATGCCTCCATAGCACTGTCAAGATAAACGTCATCTTCGTTTTCGCTGTAGGAGCGGATCGGGTCTTTTTCTTCGCAGGTCATTTGAATAATAAAACAATCATCTTTTAAGTAAGCCATTTTACCGTAAGTCACCGGACGGTAGTCGCCGCCCCAGTTGTATTTATCTATATGGAAGATAGGACAGCCGGTTAACTCGGATTTGTTCAGAATTGTATGGATCTCATACGACATATAAATTCCTCCTGGTATGTATTTTAATTGTTCTCTGCTACAGCAGAGGAACAATTGTAGTGTCGGTATAGTTTTATTATACAAAATAATAATATTTGTGCGATATCTTTTTGTGCAATCGTTTGTATAAGTACAAAAGGTACAAAGACGGAAAAAGTCTTTGGCTATTTTGCTCAAAAATAATGACGAAAATTGTAGAAAAACACAGTTTTAAAGTATTTTATAATGGCTATTGACATTTGATAAATTTGGAGTTAGTATAAATGTGCAAATAAGTTTTGCAAACATTCGGATAAAGTGGCATTTTGACTATATGAAAAACCGTTCGTGTATTGGTAATTACTCATAAAAATTAGACGGTTACATAGCAGAATGCATTTATTTTCTGTAATGTAAACACGAGTGTATATCTAAGAGGAGGATTTGAGTGATGGCAAAAAAGATTATTTTAGCATGTCTGGCGGCAGTTATGATCATGGGTGCACTTACTGCATGCACAAAAAAGACAGACACAACAGAAGGACAGAAAACAGAAACAGGAAATACCCAGAAAGAAGAATCAAATGAACCCCAGAAAACTTATAAGTTAACTGTATCCGGTATTAACGGCAGCATTAACTACACACCTGTGTACATAGCAAGAGAGAAAGGTTTCTTCAAAGACGCAGGGCTTGAAATTGATGAAGTTCTTTTCGATAACGGACCAGTACAGATGGAAGCTCTCAGTTCCGATTCCTGGGACATTGGCACAACCGGTGTAGGCGGCGTTTTATCCGGTGCGATCGGATATAATGCACTTTTAGTTGGCGCATCCAACTCAGATAATGGAACCCAGACCGTATGGGTTCGTAAAGATTCCGACATTGCAGCTGCAGGAACAGGCAATAATACAGTTAATACATCCATTATCGGTAGTGCCGATGCCTGGAGAGGTGCACAGGTTCTTTGTACTTCCGGTAACGTATTACAATATTTATTACTGAAAACACTGGGTGGTTTCGGATTGACTCTGAATGATATTGAGTTCGTAGCAATGGATTCCCCTACCGCAAATAGTGCATTCTTAGCCGGACAGGGCGATGCTGCCGTAGTAACCGGTGCAATCAGCTTTTCAGAAGATAAAGACAACTATGTACTGGCTTCCAGCGGTAACCTGGCTGATACAGGACTTATGTGTAATTTCATGGTTAACAAAAACAAATATTCAGATCCTGAAAAATATGAAGCTATGAAAATATTTTTAAAGGTTTACTTCGAAACAATTGACTGGATGAATCAGAATAAAGATGAAGCAGCACAGCTTTGCAGTGACTTTAACCAGGAATGCGGAATTAACTTAAGTCCTGAAACTGCAACCTTATATTTAGGACAAGATCCATACTATTCACTGGAACAAGTATATAATATGATGCATGATACAGCAGAAGGTGCAGATTATTCCGTTATGGAAGGAAAGCTAATTGATGTATTAAAATTCTTTATCGAGTACGGCAATTATAATGAAGGCGATGACCAGAAATTCCTGGGTCATTTGGATACGAAGTTAATTGACGAGGTTTATGCTGAATATAACAAATAATTAATAAAATAATTAATAGATAAAGAGTGAAATCGGTATCTGTGACATAGGGCGATAAACGGCAGCTGCAAGGACAAAAAAACAGATTCTAATGCAGCTGCCGGTTTTTACCCAATAATAAAAATAAAAGGAGTTGTAACAAACAATGGCCGCAGCAAATGAAAATATTGAAAAGGGCCTGAGGGAGTACCAGAAAGCACAAAAAGCAAGTTCGCTTAAGTATATGCTGCTTCAACTGGCAGGTGTCGTAGGTTTTCTGGGACTTTGGCAATTGGCGGTTGTCAGCGGAATGGTAGACCCTGCAAGACTGCCTGCACCCTCTACGGTTTTTAAAACCCTGGTTATCAAAACTTACAGTGAACAGCCGGATGGAAATATATTGTTAATCAATATCCTGGCCAGCCTCCAGGTAGCCTTATCCGGTTTCTTCACGGCAATTATTATCGGAATACCCCTTGGATTAATTATGGGATGGTGGAAGAATGCAGACCGTTTTATCCGTCCAATTTTTGAATTAATCCGTCCGATTCCTCCCATTGCATGGATTCCACTGATTGTAGTGTGGATGGGTATCGGTCTTCAAGCGAAAGCGATGATTATATTTTTTACTACTTTTGTGCCTTGTGTAATTAATTCCTATACCGGTATTAAACTTACAAACCAGACACTGATTAATGTTTCAAAAACCTTTGGGGCTTCTAATTTAGAAATCTTCTTTAAGGTAGGTATTCAGTCCGCTCTGCCCATGACCTTTGCCGGTATCCGGGTTGCTCTGGGTAATTCCTGGTCCACTCTGGTTGCCGCTGAAATGTTAGCTGCAAGTGCAGGCCTTGGATATATGATTCAGATTGGCCGTTCCGTAGCCCGTCCGGATATCGTTATTGTAGGTATGGCTGTAATTGGTATCATCGGGGCAATATTGTCAGCGTTGCTTTCCTTTGCAGAGAGAAAACTGATGAAATGGCAAAAGCAAAGACGTTAAGGAGGAAGAGTTTGTGGATCAGAATGCTAGAGAAAGAAAAAAGAAGATAGATAAGATATTATACTGGGCGCTTCCTGTATTGTCTGTTCTTTTTGTTATTGTTGCCTGGGTCAGCTTTTCTGCTGTGCATCCGGAACTTATGCCGGGACCGGCAGCTGTATGGGAACGCTTGATCAGGACTTTTACAAAACCCATCGGCAGGATTAATCTGTTAGGACATGCCTGGGCCAGTTTAAGACGTGTATTAGCCGCACTGGTAGTTGCCTGGGCGTTTGGTATTTCCTTCGGTATCTTAATCGGATGGAATAAGACCTGCCGTGCGCTGTTAGGATCTGTATTTGAAATGATCCGTCCCATACCCCCAATCGCCTGGATACCCATTATCATTATGTGGTTTGGTATCGGGGAATTGCCTAAGATTTTACTGGTATTTATCGGGACCTTCGTTCCGCTGGTAATTAATACGGCAACAGGTATTCAAATGGTAGAAAAGATTAATGTTGATGTAGGAAAAGTATTTGGCGGAAACAACTGGCAGATTCTTACCCAGATTGTCATACCGACTGCATTACCTTCCATATTCGCCGGAATCCGTACTTCCGTAAGTTCGGGCTGGACTACCGTATTGGCTGCGGAAATGTTGGCAGCAACTGCCGGTCTGGGATCAATGGTTACAAAAGGATGGCAGGGCGGAGACATGGCACTGGTATTAGTAGCAGTTATTACGATTGCAATAGTTGGAGCGATTTTATCGGTTGTATTAGCAAAACTGGAAAAGGTGGTTTGTCCATGGAACAACTGAAAAGAAAAATGGAAATAAAGAATGTTTCAAAAACATTCTACAGCAAAGAAGGATATTTTACTGCAATTGAAGATGTAAGCTTTGATGTTTATGACGGTGAATTTCTTGTACTGTTAGGACCGGGAAGAAGCGGAAAAACAGTTTTATTAAATATTATTGCCGGTTTGGAAAGTAAAACCACCGGATCTGTGATTTATGATGGAAAAGTAATCAATAATGTTAATCCGGAAGTAGGCATGGTTTTTCAAAAAACAGCCTTAATGCCATTTAAAACAGTTATGCAGAATGTGGAACTCGGATTAAAATTTAGACATATACCAAAGAATGAAAGAGAAGAAATCTGTCAGAAGTATATTGACCTCGTAGGACTGCAGGGTTTTGAAAAATCTTATCCAAAGGCACTGTCCGGCGGTATGAAACAGCGTGTCGGTATTGCCAGGGCATATGCCAATGATCCCAAGGTACTGATTATGGATGAACCTTTCGGTGCACTGGATGCCCAGACCCGTTATGCCATGCAAAATGAAGTACTTCGTATCTGGGAGCAGGAAAAACGTACCTTTATCTATGTAACTAATAATATAGAAGAAGCATGTTATCTGGGTACCAGAATTGTTTTACTCAGCGAATGCCCTGCCAGGGTGAAAGAGGTTTATCCCATCGATCTTCCCAGACCGAGAAATATGGTCAGCAAAGAGTTTATGGATCTGCGTGCTAAAATTTCGGATAATACGGATCTTTCAATCTAGCTCCCGTCGCATAAATCATCTGCTGGCAGATGATTTGCTGTAAATAATCAGGGTGTGAAATGTACCTTATTTCACATTAGCTCCTGTTTTATAAATTATAAGTCAGTACTGCGTTGGCTGGACAGGAACTTAACAAAAGGCTCTGTTAGGCATTTCCAATGATCTAGCATACGCAGGAATGGAGGAAAATATGGCTGATAACAACAATAACAGACCGGTCAAAGTAGAAGTTAAAAATCTGACAAAAAGATTTGGAGATCTGCTGGTATTGGATCATATGAACTTTAATATAAAGAAGAATGAATTTGTCTGTGTCGTTGGCCCGACAGGATGCGGTAAAACCACATTCTTAAACTGCCTGACACGTATTCATGAGCCCAGTGAAGGCGATTTATATATAGACGGA
>JAEZSL010000209.1 GCA_023443925.1 Bacillota bacterium
TTATCCTATGCTGACGTATTTTAAACACGACGATAAAACATACGAATTCAAGGAGGATGGCTATGGAAAAATACAAAATCATGGTGAAAGGTATTGTAGAGTATGAGGATAAATTTTTGCTGGTAGAAAAATGGTATGACGACCGTATTGTAGACCCTTATCAGTGGGAATTTATTGACGGCAAGTTAGAATTCGGTGAGGATCCGGAAAAGGGAGTTCTCAGGCTGATTTTTGAGAGTACCGGATTATCCGTATTTGTTAACCGTATACTGTATACCTGGTCTTTTATGGTGGGTGATGTATGTAATATCGGTATCAGTTTCCTGTGTCTTAGTACCAGGGATGATGTAGTGCTTTGCGAAGACTTGAATAATTTCAAATGGGTAACCAGAGAAGAAATCGGTAACTATATCAGTAACAAGGCGGTTATAGCTGATATTGAAAAAGCAGAATTATAATTTAATTAATTATAAACTAACGACGTTCGGCTTGCCGGACGTCATTGTGTGTAATCAGGTGTGGAAAGGAGCGTTCATATTGGCACTATTAATTAAAAATGGTTATATACTTGACCCGTTCTCCGGAACGGAAGGCATATCGGATCTATATCTCGAAGACGGCATAATAAAAGAAATCAAAAGAGAAATTAACCGTGAAGCCAATGAGGTAATTGATGCATCAGGAATGTATGTCATGCCCGGGTTTATTGACTTGCATGTACACTTGAGGGAGCCCGGTTTTGAATATAAAGAGACCATAGCAACCGGCTCCAAAGCGGCAGCAAGAGGAGGCTATACTACCATCTGCCCTATGCCGAATACGAATCCTGCCACAGATAGCCGGGAGATGATTGAAACCATTCTGCGGAAAGCAGAGGCGGAAGCAGTGGTTCATATACTTCCAATCGGTGCGGTTACCAAAGGACAGAATGGTCTTGAATTGTCTGATATAAAAGAAATGGCAAAAGCGGGTGCTGCGGCAGTCAGTGAAGATGGCAAATCTGTTATGAACACAGCACTTTACCGGCTGGGCATGAAGGAAGCAAAAGAGGCCGGAATCCCTGTATTTGCCCATTGTGAGGACAAAGATCTGGCAGGTAAGGGGGTTCTGAATGAAGGGCCAAAATCCAGGGAACTTGGTATGCCCGGCATCAGTAATGCAGTGGAAGATATTATCGCTGCCAGAGATATTCTCCTGGCAAAGGATACGGGAGCAGCGCTGCACCTGTGTCATTGTTCTACAAAAGACAGCGTTGCCTTTATCAAGCTTGCAAAAGAAAATGGACTGCCGGTTACCGGAGAGGTGTGCCCCCATCATTTTACCATGGCAGATGACGAGATTGAGAAGGATGATGCCAACTATAAAATGAATCCGCCTTTAAGAAGCAGAGAAGACATACAGGCCTTAAAAGAAGGATTACGGAATAATATTATGGATGTTATCGCAACGGATCATGCCCCGCACAGCGAAGCAGAAAAGGAAAAGTCCATTCTGGATGCACCATTTGGAATCGTAGGACTGGAGACAGCCTTTGCCCTTACTATGACAGAACTGGTTATAAAAGGCTGGCTGACTCCTATGCAGCTGGTAGAGAAGATGAGTTTGAATCCGGCCAGGATACTTGGCATCGACAAGGGTATACTTGCTGTGGGAAAAGCAGCGGACGTTGTAATTGCCGACCCCAGGGAAGCATACAGAATAGATAAAAATGAATTTGTATCAAAAGGGAAAAATACTCCTTTTCATGAAAAAGCGGTTACCGGCAGAATTAAATACACAATCGTTGAGGGAAATATAGTGTACCGGCATATTTAAAGCGTGTCTGAAACTGCTTTTTACAGACCGGTAGTTGCCCCACTTTGTGCTAGATAAGTTACGATTTAGTTGCCAAGGAGTGGTGCTTTCTCCCGAATAGATACACAGAAGTTTCAAAGTGAGCGTATAGACGGTGTTATGAGTTTTCAGGCAAGCTATAGTCGGAATGGACTAAATTTATATATAGAGACACTAAATAATCAATAATCATATTACCAGTGGAGGTTTTAGCATGATAAATAAACTCATTAAAAAAATTGAACAGAGCAAAGCGCCTATTGTAGTCGGATTGGACCCTATGTTATCTTATATCCCGGAGCATGTGAAAGAAAAAGCTTATGAGGAAAAAGGAGAAACTTTAGCTGGTGCGGCAGAAGCCATCTGGCAGTTTAACAAAGCAATTGTTGATGCAACCTATGATCTGATACCTGCGGTTAAGCCCCAGATAGCCATGTATGAACAATTTGGAATTGAAGGTATCATAGCTTATAAAAAGACACTGGATTACTGTAAAGAAAAGGACTTGATCGTTATCGGAGATATCAAGAGAGGAGATATCGGATCAACTTCGGCAGCTTATGCAACCGGTCATCTGGGTAAAGTAAAAGTAGGGGGCAATTCGTATTACGGTTTTGATGAAGATTTTTCTACGATAAATCCTTATATGGGTTCTGACAGTGTAGACCCTTTTATTGAGGTATGTAAAGAAGAAAATAAGGGATTATTTATCCTTGTAAAGACCTCCAACCCATCCAGCGGTGAATTCCAGGATCAGCTGGTGGCCGGACGGCCCCTCTATGAGTTAGTAGGAGAGAAGGTTTCGGAATGGGGAGAAAAACATATGGGTGACGGATACAGTTATATTGGAGCGGTTGTCGGCGCGACCTATCCGGAGATGGGTAAAACTCTGAGAAGGATTATGCCAAAGAATTATATCCTGGTTCCGGGTTATGGAGCTCAGGGAGGTAAGGCGGAGGATCTGGTACATTATTTTAATAAAGACGGCCTTGGAGCCATCGTAAATTCTTCCCGCGGAATTATTGCAGCGTATAAACAAGCCCCATATGACAAGTTTGGACCGGCAGCTTATGCAGACGCCTCCAGGCAGGCGGTTATTGATATGAGGGATGATATTATGGGAGCCTTAAGTAAATAATCTTTTAATTCATTTAAAATGGATGACGGATTCCCTTGAATCCGTTTTTCTGTTCCAGGGCAGGGAGAACCATTGCTGGTTGATGCTTATTCATCAATTTTGCAGCGGATTCTTTCTTTCTCTGAAGAAAAAAACTGTACCACAAATATTAGGACTCTTTGTTATTGTCCTTGATAAGAGGTACAGTTTACTTTTTTAGTTCTATTTAAGAGTGATTTTAATCCATTTAGATTAAACCATATAAATTAAATATCTAAATCAAAACATTTAAATCAAAAATTTTTATGGACGGTTATAGCTTCTTTTAGTTGGTTTAAGGCCAGAGTCAAAGTTTCTCTTTGGCAGGCTATATTAATTCTCTGAAAACCAATTCCTTCAGGACCAAACATGGTTCCGGCGTCCAGCCAGAGTTTGGCTTTATTTACAATAAGGTCTTCCAGCTCTTCCTCCGTAAGTTCCAGACTCCTGAAATCCATCCAAACCAGATAGGTTCCCTCCGGTTCGATCAGTTTAACTTCCGGAATATATTGTTCTAAAAAACCTTTTAAATAGGTTAAATTATTAAATAGGTATTCTTTTAATCCCTGAAGCCAGGCATCTCCGTATTCATAAGCTGCCTTGCAGGCGATCAGACCCATAGTATTTAGCTGGCTGTAACCGGATTTCACGATTTCTGCTTTAAAAACGGATTTTAACTTAGGATTTCCAATGAATACATTAGAAACCTGAAGTCCAGCCAGATTAAAAGTTTTGCTTGGAGCGGTACAGGTAATGGCAAGGTCTGCAAATTCCGGTTTCAGACTGGCGAATACATGATGTTGGTGACCAGGGTAAATAAAATCAGCATGAATTTCATCGGAAACTACGATTACCTTATGTTTAACGCAGATATCACCTAATTTGATTAATTCTTCTTTTGTCCAGACTCTGCCGACTGGATTATGGGGATTGCATAATACGAATAATTTTACCTGGTTCTTCACTATTTTTTCTTCGAAATCAGTGTAATCAATATGATATCTACCGTCTTCATAAACCAGCGGGTTATTAATCAGGATTCTTTCGTTACTTTTTATGGCTTCCGAGAAAGGGTAGTAAACCGGTCTCTGAATCAGCACGGCGTCATTTTTCTGTGTAAAGGCACGGATAGCCATAGCCACTGCATAAACAACTCCCGGTGTTTTTACAAGCCATTTAGGTTCGATATCCCAATGGTAGTGAGCTTTAAACCAAGTTTTCAGAACATTAAAATAATCTTCTTTTACATCCGTATAACCGAATATTCCATGTTGGCTGGCTTTTACAAGAGCTTGTGTAACTTCCGGCACCGTCGGAAAATCCATGTCGGCAACCCATAAGGGTAAAATATCAGCGGCTTTTCCCCTTTCAACGGCGAAATCGTATTTTAAGGAATTGGTATTTTTTCTGTCTGTTACTAAATTAAAATCGTAAGTCATTGGCACCTCCATTAATTTAAAGCCTGAGTTATATCTTCTATAAGGTCGTCCGCATTTTCAAGACCCACCGAAATACGCAGAAGGCATTCGTTGATACCTCTTTCCAGACGTTCCTTAAGCGGTACGTCAGCATGGGTTTGGAGCATGGGATACGTAATAAGAGTTTCCACTCCCCCCAGGCTTTCTGCAAACAAAATCAGCTGAAGTCTTTCCAGTAACTGTATGGCGGTAGCTTCTTCGTCTACTTCAAAAGAGATCATGGACCCGAATCCGGTGGCCTGTTTTGAGGATACCCCGAAATTTGGATGCTCCGGAAGACCGATATAAAATACTTTTTTTATTTTTTTCTGGTTTGTAAGCCAGTATGCCAGTTTAAGGGCATTTTCCTGCTGACGGTCCATACGCACCGCCAGTGTCTTAATTCCGCGGATTAATAGCCAGCTGTCAAAAGGAGAGAGGCAGGCCCCTGTGGTTTTAAATATAAACCGGAGCTTTTCCGATAAATCCATACGGTTTGTCACTAAAAAGCCGGCTAAGGTATCATTATGGCCGCTTAAATACTTGGTGCCGCTGTGGATAACAATATCTGCCCCCAGCACAAGTGGCCGCTGGTAATATGGAGTGAGAAAGGTATTGTCTACGATCACCAGAAGATTAAGATTTTTGGCAATTTCACAGACGGCGGCAATATCCGTTACCTGCATCATGGGATTGGTGGGCGTCTCGATATATATGGCTTTTGTCTCGGGACGAATCAGTGAGCGAATAGCCGCCAGATCCGACGTATCGGTATAATCTACCTTCAAGCCGTTTTTCTTTGAAATATGTTCAAATAAACGGACGGTACCCCCGTACAGATCTCCGGAAGCGATAATATGATCACCGATGGAGAAGAGTTCCATAAGAGCAGTGATAGCCGCCATTCCGGTTGAAAATGCCAGGGCGTCGATACCTTGTTCTAAATTGGCTACTACTTTTTCCAGATGCTCTCTGGTTGGATTTTGAAGGCGGGAGTAATCATAGCCGGTACTTTTACCAACGCCAAGGTGGGCAAAGGTCGCTGATTGGTAGATTGGTACGCTGACAGCTCCCGTACTGTGGGTTGTGTTCTCTGCTCCATGTATGCAAAGTGTTGTGATATCCATAATAGTTTCCTCCTTATTATCCGGGTTGGTACAGTGAGCTTTTCCCGGGTGCATGTTCCTTCTGACATTATTTATCCTATACAATAAAAAAACTCGTCTTCCGCATACAGAAGACGAGTAAAACCCGTGTTACCACTTCAATTTATCTGTACATCACTGTAGCAGACCTCTAAGAGTACGACAGCAGATGAACTGATTATACTCCCTTGCTGTAACAGGCAACCCTGTCGAATTCTAAGTGCAATCCCAGTTGTAAACTTAAAGGGATACCGCAGTTCAAACCGCCACTCCTGAGCCATATTCAGCCATGTTCCGTCTGCTTTCTTTCACCGATAAAAGCTCTCTGAAAGACTTTTCACAACTTACTCTCTCATTCCTAGTGTTTTAGTATGAAATTGATAAAAGTATAGCAAAGAATTACAGTGATGTCAACCTATAAAATGAATTAGTTTTAATAATAATTATACAGCCCTGGTATATGTTTTCAGCCAGTCTTTTTCCGCATCGGTAAGGTAAGGAGATAACTTCTCATATACCTGTTCATGGTAAGCGTTTAAACTCTTTCTTTCTGAAGGAGACATTAAGGCAGCATCCACCGCATCCAAGTCAATTGGTGCAAAAGTAATGTGTTCAAAATACATAAACTGGCCGTATTCGTTTTTCTCGCCTTTATGGCATACCAGTTCATTCTCCGTGCGGATACCATGACTTCCTTCTATATATATACCTGGTTCGTCTGTTGTAACCATGCCCTCTTCCAGCACACAGCCGTCTTCGCGTTCCGGTACTTTCTTCCAGCGAAAGCCATTGGGAGCTTCATGTACATTCAGAAGATAACCTACACCATGACCGGTTCCGCATTTATAATCCAGATTCATGTCCCAGATAGGGCCTCTTGCCAGAATATCCAGATTCATACCGATACAGCCATGAAGGAATTTAGCGTCTGCAAGATTTAACATACTGCGTAGTACTGCGGTAAAATGCAGCTTCAATTCATCATTTATTTCACCAAGTGCCATAGTTCTGGTGATGTCGGTAGTACCCTCATAGTACTGGCCGCCGGAATCCACCAAAAATAACCCTTCCGGCTGTAACAGAGCGTTACTGTCCTGGTTGGCAGAATAGTGCATCATTGCTGCGTTGGACTTGTAAGCACTGATCGTATCAAAACTTAATTCAATAAAACCTTCCTGCTCCCTGCGGCGATCTTCCAGATAGTCACTGGCACTGATTTCCGTAATTTCTATTTTACCGATGTTGGTTTTGAGCCAGTACATAAACTTTGTAAAGGCAACACCATCTTTGATATGAGCTTTTCTTAAATTCTCGATTTCAACCGGGTTTTTCATGGCTTTAAAGAGAACGGTAGGGTTTGTGGCATCCACGATTCTTATTTCAGAATTCAGGTTTTTATAAATAGAGTAATTAACCTTTTTTGAATCCAGAAGTACGGTCATCTGTGCGGAAAGCGCGGTGACAAAGGAGTAGATCTCGGAATAATCCTTTAATTCTACTTTATCTGCCGCAAAGATCTGCTTAATTTCTGCAGATAATTTATCCTGATCCAGGAATAAATATGCATGCTCCAGGGTAATTACAGCATAAGCCAGCACAACCGGATTGTAAGCAATATCATTTCCTCTGAGGTTAAAAAGCCAGGCGATATCATCCAGAGTTGTTATGATGTGTACCGTAGCACCGGATTTATTCATTTCATTCCGGACTGCTAAAAGCTTATCTGCCGCAGATTTGCCGGAATATTTTTCTTCCAGCATAAAAGCAGGTTCTTTCGGAAGAGCAGGACGATCTGTCCAGACAGAATCTACCAAATCCTTGTCGTATTTTACCTTAATATTTTTAACAGTTAATTTTTGAGCTAAATTTAAACCAAATTTGGCATTGACGATACGGCCGTCAAAACCCAGAGTGCCATCCTGAGGCAATTGCTCCGATAAAAATTCTTCAATTGAGGGAACTCCATCTTCACCCATTTTGTACAGGGTGATACCGGTATCGGCTAATTGTCTTGCAGCCTGTAAGAAATACCTGCCGTCCGTCCAAATACCTGCTTCTGTTAAGGTAACCACAAGAGTACCTGCAGAGCCGGTGAAACCGGACATATATTTTCTTGCCTTAAAATAGTCCCCTACGTATTCCGATTCATGGAAGTCGGCAGTTGGGATAATATAGGCATCCATTTGATTTTCAGCCATAAGGGCTCGTAAATGCTGTATTCTGTCTTTAATCATGTTATCCTCCTTAATACGATTATGAAAGAAGCGACATAAATGCAAATTCCGGCAGTTATGTCGCAAATCTATAAACCCTGTCTGTAATTATCTATAAATTAAATTTTTTCTGGCTCATCATAGGATTCACCGAATAGTTCAACCGTTACGGATTTCATAACCTGAGGGTCTAAAGGACGATCAGAATAATCCGTTTTTGTATCCGCGATCTTATTAACAACCTCAATACCTTCCGTAACTTTACCGAAGGCTGCATAAGAACCATCCAGGTGGGGAGAATCTTTATGCATTATGAAAAACTGAGATCCTGCAGAATCAGGCATCTGTGATCTTGCCATAGATATTACACCTGCATTATGTTTTAAGTTGTTTTCGAAATGATTATAGGAAAATTCACCTTTAATTGAGTAGCCAGGTCCTCCCATACCGGTGCCCTCAGGATCTCCTCCCTGAATCATAAATCCACGTATAACCCTGTGAAAAATAATACCATCATAAAACTTTTTCTGTACTAATGAAATGAAATTCTTAACAGTATTAGGGGCAATGTCAGGATAGAGCTCAAGTTTAATCACATCGCCATTTTCCATTTCGATTGTTACTATAGGATTTTTCTCTGCCATTTTTTTTATCCTTTCTAAAGTCAAATGTTTACATTGGACAATTATAACATATATTATGTTGA
>JAEZSL010000258.1 GCA_023443925.1 Bacillota bacterium
TCCAAAGCAAATTCAGTTAAAGCAAAAAATGCAGGTAATGATTTTAGCAGTGTTATGGACAGCAATTTAAAGTCAAAAAGTTCAACAGATCAAAAAGATGCGGCAGTAAAGAGTGCGGCAAATCATACCAGTGATAAGACCGAAAATAACCGTAAAGACGATGCTGTAAAGGATAATGCCGCAGATATAAAGACACCTGCAGATAGTACGAATGTTGCTGCCAAACCTGCTTCGAATACGGTGAGTACTGGCAGGGAACAGACGAATAGTATTCATGAGGATGAAGATTCTATTTACCAAAATGCGGTGAGTCTATTGGTATTACTGCAGAATACGATTCAGGAAAACCTTGGGATTACAGAAGAAGAACTGAATAAAGCAATGGATAATCTGGGCTTTACGGCAGCCGACCTGTTAAATCCTGATAATCTGAAGCTTTTAGCTTTACAGCTAAATGGTAAAGAGGATATTACGCAAGCTTTGACGGATGAAGGTCTGGCAAATACCATTAAAGAGCTGGTTCAAGCTGTTGAGACTTTTAAAACCATTCAGGGTGTTACCATATCCCCTGAAAAATTGAATGAATTAATAAAGAATCCGCCGGAACCCCAGGATACATTACCGGTTACACCCCAGGTCGCTGAAGAAACTATGACAAAAGTGCCGGAGCAGCCGATTCGTATTCAGGATGACGCTGAAATTGGAACGAATGAAATTAAGGTAGAAGTTTTTAAGACCCAGGATAAAAATGCCCAGAGTGAGAGTACAGAGAACGGTTCATCAAAGGATACGCATGGCGGACAGCCTGATATCAAGACAACGTCTCCGATTGATTTACTGGTTCAGAATCTGGCCATTAAGGGTAATGAAGACAGCCTGAATTTTACTGAGCAAATTGCCAATGTAAGACAGATGCAAAATATTACCAATCAAATTGTAGACCAGATTAAAATTATGATCAGACCGGAACAGACTTCCATGGAGTTACAGTTAAATCCGGAAAGCCTGGGAAAGATTAATCTTTCGGTGGTAGCAAAAGATGGTATTATGACGGCTCATTTTACGGCTCAGAATGAAATGGTAAAGGAAGCTATCGAAAGCCAGATTCAGATATTGAAAGATAACCTGAATAACCAGGGACTAAAGGTTGAATCCATTGAAGTAACGGTATCGAATTTTTCGTTTGAACAAAGTAACCAGGCCTCGGACGGCAATGAAAAGGGTCGGCAGAGTTCTTCTGGAAACCGCAATTTTGACAGCGCCGATGCAGATGTTTATACGAACCCCAACGATGAAACCGCCCAGCTGGCAGGAACGTTGGAAGAAAGCGGCAGCAGCATTGATTACACTGCTTAATCCGCGGAAAGGAGGAGTATATGAGCAATTCAGTGAAAGAAGTTATGGATAATGTTTACAATGAAACATCTTTTAAAAGTAATTCTGCCTCCGGCACCAGTTCATTGGATAAGGATTCATTCCTGAAATTGTTAGTTACCCAGATGAAATACCAGGATCCACTAAATCCCAGTACGGACACCCAGTTTGTTGCCCAGCTGGCTACATTTTCCCAGTTGGAACAAATGCAAAACCTGAATCAGACCTATTCCAATTCCCAGGCTTTTGGCTTGGTGGGTATGAATGTAATTGTAAAAACCTCTGATTCATCCGGCAATGTTTCTTATAAAAGCGGAACAGTTGACTATGTGGTTATGGCGAACGGAACAGCAAAATTATCAATTGATAAGAATCTATATACATTAGATCAGCTGGAACAGGTAATAGATAATACATACTTAATAAAACAGGGTCTTCCATATCTAACGAAAGAAGTAAAAGAAACCTTTGATAAGGCAGATCCCAAAGATATAACCTTTGAAGTTAATTTGGGCAAGGGTGAAACAGTAGCCACCAATGTTGCAATAATCCTGGATGGTAAAGTAGTTGATGCAAGTAAGGTTAAGTTAAAAGATAACATGGTAACCATCAGCAAAGATGCTTTTGCCGGTCTGGAAAATGGTGTTTATAAACCTACCTTAATCTTTGATGATCCGTTATATACAACAGTCAGCGGTCAAATAATCGTTACGGTAAAAGGTGAAGCTGCAGAAGTACCGGATACGGAGGAAGAGCCTGAGGGCGGAGATGATACCGGAACCGGTGGTGACGAAGAAAGCAAAGATACCGTATAAGGATACCGCCAGACAGCTGGTAATTTTTAGTCGCATTTGGTATAGCAGATTATCAGGCGAATATTGCCTGACAGAAAAGAGGTTTGTATGAATCCAATATCACAGACCAATTTCTCTTCAATAGAATTAATGACCGGGCAGCTCTTAAAAAATAAGAGTAATGAAATAAACCGTACGGCAGAAAACAGTAATCTGTCTTTCCGGGATATTTTAGAGAAACAGCAGGTCTCTGAGACCGGTACTCTTAAATTTTCAAAGCATGCCAATGACAGATTAGCCAGCAGAAATATTGATTTATCCAATGAACAGCTGGAAAGACTGGAAAACGGTGCAAGAAAAGCACAGGAGAAGGGAATTTATGAATCACTGGTAATGGTAGATAATATAGCATTTATAGTGAATATCAAAAACAAAACAGTTGTTACTGCCGTGAATGACAGTGATGATAAGGTATTTACAAACATAGACGGTGCCGTAATCACATAAAATATGCCGGACCTAAGGGAAGCATATAATACCCCGGACTGAATGAAAGGGTATGGCGGCACACAACATAGGAGGTCATTTCATTATGATGAGGTCATTATATTCTGGTGTTTCCGGTTTGCGCGTTCACCAGACAAAGATGGATGTTATAGGTAATAATATTGCGAATGTTAATACAGTTGGTTTTAAGGGTAGTTCCGTAACGTTTTCTGATGTATATTATCAGACGCTTCAAAGTGCATCCGGCCCCAATGCTCAAACAGGATCAGGCGGAACAAATGCGAAACAGATAGGTCTGGGTGCTAATGTGGCTTCCATAGTTGCATCAATTACCCAGACCGGCGGCTCACAAAGAACCGACAGTCCTTACGATTTTATGATTTCGGGGAATTCCTTTTTTATCGTTAACAGCGGAGGCACCAATTACTTTACCAAGGCAGGCGCTTTCGGTACGGACACGGAGGGTAATCTGATAACTCCCAGCGGAGCAAAGGTAATGGGCTGGCAGGTTGATCCGTCCGATCCCACAAAAACTATTGCAGCTACGGTTTCCCCAATAAAAATTAATTCACCGGAGAATGCCTACTCTGAACCACAGGCAACCACCAATACATATGTATCCGGTAATATTGACTATAAGGATACCCAGCTGACGTCGGCTGCCGGTAAAATCGTTAATGTTGAGTTTTATGATAATCTGGGACAAAGATATACAGCAAATTTAAAGGTAACCCAGACAGCCTCCACCAATGAGTACAAAGTTGATTTAACCGATATTCTGGATGTTAATGGTAAATCAATTTTTGTAAAGGAAACACCCGGGGGAACACCTGTCTATAGTAAATCGACTTATACCGGTTTTACTTTTGGCGGGGTTACTTATACAACGAATGTAGACGGAGCGACGGGTAAACTGACACTGACTGGCAGCGGAACACCCGATTTGCTGCAGTTTGATGCTAACACCGGTAAATTTAAAGGAGTCGGTACCGGTGCAACTCCAACCGGAAAAGGATTTGACTTAACCATTGCCGGCAATCCAAATCCATTTAAAACCGTCAATATGGATTTTTCTACGGTAAACATGTATGAAAACGGCGGTAAAACTGTTCTGGAACCAGAAAAAGGAAGTATTACAAGCTCCGGTGTGTCCGTGGTGGGTGCAGGCAGAAAGGCCGGTAATATGACCGGTTTCAAAGCTGACGATTCCGGTAGGATTTACGGAACTTACGATAATGGTGATACGAAATTATTAGGACAGATTGCCGTTGCATCTTTTTCTAATCCTGCGGGACTTGAATCCATCGGCGGTAATATGTTTGCACAGACACTGAATTCCGGTAGTTTCGACGGTGTGGGACATGATGTTAAGAGCGATGGCGGTAAAATAAATTCCGGTATGCTGGAGATGTCCAATGTGGACCTGTCTGCTCAGTTCACTGAAATGATTACCACACAGAGAGGTTTCCAGGCAAATTCCAGAATTATAACTACGTCTGATTCTTTACTGGAAGAATTGATTAATTTAAAACGATAAATTAATAAATCTAAAATATTTTTAACTTAGAATAAGCCTGATGGCAGGTTTATTATCTGCCATCAGGTTAAGAATAAACCTACTGTAAAAGTCTTTAATAGGTTAAGCCATAATTAGACTAAAACTATATACTATTGGATATCGAAGCCTATACCGGTATTCAGGAAAGGGGTTATTATGATTAATGTAACAAAAATGAGTAACATAAATATTACTGTTAATTGTGATTTAATTGAGACAATTGAAGAAACACCGGATACTGTAATAACACTTACGACTGGGAAGAAAATACTGGTAAAAGAGAGTAGACAAGAAATTGTTAATCTTGTAAAATTATACAAAAAGGAACTTTTTTCGCAAGGATAAATACAATAGATTTTAAGTTAGGTAGGTGGATATTTTGAATATTGCTTCAATTATAGGATTAGTAAGCGGGATAATCCTTATGGTTTTCGGTATCGTATTTGATATGGGTACTATGAGTGTTACTTTTGGAAAAGTACTGAACTTTGTAGACATACCATCAGTTTTAATTACTTTCGGAGGATCCTTTACCACATTATTAACCATGGAGCCAAGCGTAAAATCGTATCTGAATAAACTAGCCTCCTTCAGACTGGTACTTCAGACCCCGGCTTACAATGACATTGAAACAATAAAAAATATAATAGCATTATCAAATGTTGCCAGAAAAGAAGGACTCTTGGCATTGGAAGAAACCTCCAACAGCATAGAAGACGAATTTTTAAAAAAAGGCATCCTATTAATAGTAGACGGAACAGATCCGGAACTGGTTCGAAGTATTATGGAAACGGAATTAAACTGTATTGAAAGCAGACATAATGATGTAATCGGATTTTGGGACAAACTTTCTGCCATGGGTCCTGCCTGGGGTATGATAGGAACGTTAATTGGATTAGTTAATATGTTAAAAGATTTAAATGATGCTTCAACCATCGGACCCAATATGGCAGTTGCTCTGATCACAACTTTTTATGGATCGGTTCTTGCCAACTGGGTTTGCATTCCCGTCGTAAATAAATTAAAAGCAAATAATGCCTCCGAAATTGTTTTAAAAGAAGTTATTGTAGAAGGTCTTTTATCAATACAGGCCGGAGAAAATCCCAGGGTAATTGAAGAAAAATTGAAATCTTTCTTAAATCCTGCTAACCGTGCTGAATTTGATATTATTGAGGAAGGTGAATTAGATGGCTAGGAAGAAAAGAAAAGAGGAAGCCAGCGCAGGATCTCCCTGGATGAATACTTTTGCTGATTTGATGAATCTGCTATTATGCTTTTTTGTACTGCTGTTTGCCTCTTCCACCGTAGATGCGGCTAAATATGAGGATATCGTAATTTCGATGTCGAGTGCCTTCGGTATTTTCAGCGGAGCAGGATCGGAATCGGAAGAAGGCAGGTTAATTACCAGTGGAATCTCAAAACAAAATGATTTATCCGGGAATGATAATTTAAATGGATCCAGTAATGTAAAATCTAATACAAATGATTCCTTGAAATCGGAAACTTTGAAAAAGCTTCTTGAGGAAAATAGAGAAGCATCCCAGGCCATCTATGATAAAGTTTCAGAACTGGCAAAAGAGAATAGTTTAAATAAGTATGTTGAACTGAGTATAGATCCTGGTTACCAGTATGTAAGAATCTCCCTTAGCGGATCGATCCTGTTTGATTCAGGGAAGGCTGATATAAAGCCAGATGCTGTGATGATATTTAGTAAGTTGGGGGATTTACTGCAGGTATATAAAGATTACCATATTGAAATAGAAGGGCATACGGACAATGTTCCGGTTAACCGTAACAATACATATAAAGATAACAATTGGCTCTCATCAGCCAGAGCTTTAAATGTTGCTGCATATTTAATTGAGAAGAAGGGACTGAACCCAAAAACCTTAAGCTGGACCGGCCGAGGGGAATATGATCCGGTAGCCAGTAATGCTACACCTGAGGGCAGAGCAAAGAACCGACGTGTTGAGATTAAAATTCATAATAATATAAATAATTAAGGCATTAGAACTTGCCATTTTCGGCAGATGGGAGACATTATGAAGAGAAACTTATTAACAATTATTATTTTAGCATTGGGAATACTTAATATGGTTTTGACAGCTGTAATTGTATTCGCCGTGGTACCCACAACAATGAG
Source organism: Bacillota bacterium (assembly GCA_023443925.1). The sequence continues at coordinate 6,377 of JAEZSL010000258.1, forward strand.
AACCAATACCCTGATATCTAAGGTGGCTTCCACCATTGACTTGGAATTGGAAAGTCCGGAAGCAAATAGTCTGAACAAAATCGATATCGCAGATATAGAGGTTTATCAGATACCGGATGATATGACCATAAACCTTAAGAACGATGCAAATGATACAAAAAGCCATTATGCTCTTGTGTCTGTATCCTTGTCGATCAACACAAAAGCAGAAGATTATAAAGTCTTGCAGCCAACCATAGCAACGAATGAAAGTTCCATCACAGAAATCATTACCGATGAATTTTCAAAATATACGGTTTCAACGGTGAACGATAATAAAGAAATTATAAAAGCAGAAATATTAAAAAAGCTTCAGGCACTGTTTAAATCGGATTTTATAATCAGTATATCAGTTGGGAAATTAGTCGTTGAATAAAATATTTTGGTGATTTTATTCGACCTATGTGATAATATAGTATTAAGTAATCACCCGGGAGGTAATGATAATGGGCGACGTCTTGTCTCAAAATGAGATTGACAATCTGCTTAAGGCGTTAAGCAGCGGTGAACTTGACGCGGACGAATTTAAGGGTAATGGTGAGAAACAGGTCAAGAATTACGATTTTGCCAGACCGTCAAAATTCTCAAAAGAACATCTAAGGACTTTGGAGATTATATTTGAACATTATGGGAGATTGCTTTCTACAAATTTACCGGCATATTTCAGAAAGAATGTGCAGGTTGAAGTAATAAATTCTGAGGCGGTTGCATATTCAGAATTTACCAATGCGTTATCAAATCCCGTTTTGTTGGGAATTGTAGATTTTTCTCCTTTAGAAGGAAATATTATTATTGAGATAGCAGATAATCTTGGTTATGCCATGGTAGACCGTATGTTGGGCGGAGGCGGAATGCCTCTGGATAAAGCTAGGGACTTTACTGAGATTGAATTAATTATTATTGAAAGAATATTTAACGTATGCACCAATCTTTTAAGTGAACCATGGAACAATGTCATACACCTGGAACCACGTTTGATTCGAATCGAAACCAATTCCCAGTTTGCACAAATCATAGCGCCTAGTGAAATGACCTCGATTGTAACGATGAATATAAAGATCGGTAATGTGGAGGGCATGATGAATGTATGTCTGCCATATGCCTGTCTGGAAAGTGTAATAGATAAATTAAATACGAAATACTGGTTTTCAACCATGCAGGTTAAAGATGATGAAACTTATAAACAGTTAATTGAAGTTGCGATTTCAAAAGCTAGGATTCCGATTAAGGCAGTACTCGGTAAAAGTGCCATATCTGTTAATGATTTTCTGGGCTTACAGAGGGGAGACATCATTAAGTTAAATTCAAAGGTAGAGGACGAGCTAAGCATTTATGTAGGTAATATCAATAAATTTAAAGCATTGCCTGGTGCAGCTTCAGACTCTTACGCAGTAAGAATTTCATCAATTATTAGAGAGGAGTAACAGAATATGGATGGTATGTTATCTCAGGAAGAGATCAATGCGCTTCTAAGCGGGATGGGTTCTACTATAGACGGTGAGGAAGCAAACACAGATACGGAATCTTTATCTGATGCTGAAAAAGATGCAATAGGTGAAATATCTAATATAAGTATGGGAACAGCGGCAACAACATTATCCTCCTTAGTTAATCAGAAAGTAATAATTACAACTCCGGTAGTTTCTTATGCTACCTGGGATGATCTGGCAGATAATTACACCAGACCCTGTGTATTTATTCAGATATATTATAAGGATGGTTTAGACGGTAACAATATCTTAATTCTTAAAGAATCCGATGTTAAGATAATAACCGATTTAATGATGGGCGGTGATGGTTCCAATGTGGATGGCCAATTATCGGAATTGCATTTAAGTGCCATTAGTGAAGCGATGAACCAGATGATGGGTTCTGCCTCGACTTCGATTTCCTCCATGCTGGAGAAGAGAGTAGATATCAGTCCTCCTTTGGCTAAGCTGGTTGATATGAATGAGACGATAGATGTTTCTGATATAGCTACGTTTTTGAAAGGCCGGTTTGCAAAAGTTTCATTTAAAATGCAGATAGGTGACCTTGTCGACAGCGAATTATTACAATTATATCCTTTTGATTTTGCCAGAGATTTATATAAAAAATTCATTAAAGAAGATCAGGGACAGGATGCTGTCAAAGTATCGGAAGAGAAGCCAAAGCCCCAGGCCAAGGTTTCAGAAGCGGTAAATAATGCATCAGTAAATAGTACGCAGATGCCGCAGGGTCAGATGCCTCAAGGCCAAATGCCTCAAGGCCAGATGCCTTACATGCCGCAGGGCGTACAAAATATGTATGGGGGGATGAATTTTATGATGCCACCGGTTCAGGATGTTAATGTCCAGCCAGCTCAGTTCCAGCCTTTTATTGTTCCACAAAGTCCGGTTGCCCAGCCTGAGAATATCGATCTTATTATGGATGTTCCGTTAGAGGTAACAGTCGAATTGGGCAGGACAAGCAAATCCATAAAAGAGATACTGGAGTTTTCACCGGGCACGATTATTGAGTTAAACAAACTTGCAGGAGAACCGATTGATGTGCTGGTTAACGGTAAATTTGTTGCGAAAGGCGAGGTAGTTGTCATCGAAGAATACTTCAGTATTAGGATTACTGAAATAGTAAAATAAAGTATAATGTATATTTTTCGCAGGTTTTGTGAGCATCGGTTCAAAAGAGCCGCAGTGGCTGGATAGTCACAATAAACTAATATATTATAACATATGATAGGAGATAATGATAATGGCAAAGAGTATATTAATATGTGATGATGCTGCATTTATGAGGATGATGATTAAGGATATTTTAAGTAAAAACGGTTATACCATTGTAGGAGAAGCGGAAAATGGTGTGAAAGCGGTCGAAAAATACAATGAAACCAGACCGGACCTGGTTATGATGGATATAACTATGCCGGAGATGGATGGTATACAGGCTTTAAAGAAAATTAAAGCAGCAGATCCCAGTGCAAACATTATTATGTGTTCGGCAATGGGGCAGCAGGCTATGGTTATTGAATCTATTCAATCCGGTGCAAAGGATTTTATTGTAAAGCCCTTCCAGGCTGACCGGGTTCTGGAAGCTGTTAAAAAAGCGGTAGGCTGATAAGCTGCAACCGCTGCACCTTGGTAGATACGGAAATCGGATTCCCTATTAGCTGATCCGGTTCTGTTATAGGAGCTGGTATGATTATATTAACGGCGGGAACGTCAAATTGGGATAGTGTATTTCAATTAATCGGTGTAAGTATTCTTTTTATTATAATACTGGTTATTACCTATTATACGACCAAATTAGTTGGTGGAATGAAAATGGGTATGACGAAAAACAGTAATTTTAAAGTGCTGGAAACCTTTAAAGTTACACAAAATAAATATCTGCAGCTGATTCAGGTTGGAACGAGATATTTTGTAATTGCTATCGGTAAAGATGATATCCGTTTTTTAGCAGAGTTGAATGAAAATGAAATTATAAGACAGGACGAAGCGAAACTTCAAACTGGTAATTTTACGGAACTGTTTCATTCGGTGCTGAAAAAACAAAAGGAAAAAAATAAAACTGATCAGAAAACTGATCAATAGTAAAGGTTGGTATTCATGGATACATTATTGAAAAAGCACATAAGAAGTATGCGAGGTATCATCAGAATCTTATTTGTAATATGTATATTGACCTTTATTTTTGCTACGCCGGTTTATGCAGGAGAAATTCAGAACAACAATACTGCAGGAACCGCAGCAGATACGAATACGGATACAAATGATACATCTGATGCAGGGCTTAACGGCAACATTGGCCCTTTTCAATTTAATCTGGACACAGGAAGTGATACGGGCGGACTTGCCTCCACTCTGCAGATATTGGTTGTCATAACGCTGATATCGCTGGCACCTTCTATTCTTATAATGGTAACTTCCTTTACCCGGATATTAATTGTATTACATTTTGTCAGGTCTGCACTTGGAACGCAAACCACTCCACCAAACCAGGTATTAATCGGGCTGGCATTATTTTTAACCTTTTTTATTATGTCACCGGTGTTTACGCAGATTAACAACGATGCCATTAAACCTTTGTCAAGCGGAGAGATAACACAGGAACAGGCACTAACAAAAGGTTTAGCTCCCTTAAGGGAATTTATGCTTGATCAGGTAGAGCCAAAAGACCTAAAGTTATTTATGGATATTGCTGAAATCGGAACGGTCGATAACGTTAATGAGATACCGACAACGGTCTTAATTCCGGCATTTATAATAAGTGAATTGAGAATTGCATTTATTATTGGTTTTGTTATATACATACCGTTTATCGTTATTGATATGGTTGTAGCATCGACGCTCATGTCCATGGGTATGATGATGCTGCCGCCGACGACCATATCCATGCCGTTTAAGATTCTTCTATTTATACTGGCCGATGGCTGGGGACTAATAATAGGAGAGGTTGTAAAGACATTTTACTGACAGGCGGCTGCTGGCCGTTGAGTCATTAAGCTGTAAATACATATAGATGTAAGAGTGGAAGAAAATATTAAAATGAAAGGTTGCCATGATGTGATTCATGTACGCTTGTGAAACTTGTATCACATATTATTCAATGGCAAATATCCCGACAGCCTGGGATATAAATGGGTGTAAAAAATGAATGAAAACATTATTATTGATATAGCCAGGGATACACTGTGGTTAATCATAAAAGTCTCCGCACCCATGTTACTTTCTTCCCTGGTTGTAGGTCTTGTAGTCAGTATCCTGCAGACCGTAACCTCAATTCAGGAACAAACCCTCACATTTGTTCCAAAATTAATAGCTGTATTTCTGGTTATTATGCTGTTCGGCAGCTGGATCATGACAGAAGTCCGGGATTATACGGTTAGTCTTATAACCAATATAGGTTATTACATTCAGTCTTCATGACATTCACAGTCCATGATTTTGAGGTTTTTTTGCTGATACTGGTGAGGATAACAGCATTTGTCTATGTTGCTCCTTTTTTTAGCTTAAGGAATGTTCCTCAGAAGGTGAAAGTGGGTTTTTCCTTATTTTTTTCACTGATTCTGTTTCAGATTGTTCCCGGACAAATTCAATATAGCGGAGTAATTGGATTTGCAACCCTGATAATCAGTGAACTGATGGTAGGTCTTATAGTAGGTTTTTTTACTAATGTCAGTTACTACATCTTAAGCTTTGCAGGCAGTATGATGGATATGGAAATTGGTTTTTCTATGGTTAATGAGCTGGACCCGGTATCCAATATACAAACAACCATTACCAGTAATTATTATTCCTATATTGTTATGCTGATGATGCTTGTTACAAACCTGCATCATTATCTTATTCAGGCAGTGGCAGATACCTTTAAGGTTATTCCCATAGGAGCTGCAAAGTTCCGGCCGGATTTATATTTGCTTATGCTGCAGTTTATAAAGGAGTATTTTATCATTGGGTTTCGAATTGTTTTACCGGTCTTTGCAGGTATGCTTATTGTAAATTCAATTTTAGCCATACTTGCTAAAATAGCACCCCAATTAAATATGTTTGTAATTGGTCTGCAGCTAAAAGTTTTTGTTGGCCTCTTAATCCTATTTCTGCTGGTCGGTTTTACATCTACTGTATCGGAATTCATATTTGATGAGATGATTACAATGATGAAATTGGCTGTCGAAGCCTTGTCTTAGGGATTATAACAGGAGGTAAAACAGAATGGAGAGGCTTTTACGATACAATCTGCAGTATTTTGCAGAGGGTGGGGAAAAAACGGAAGATGCAACCTCAAAGAAATTATCGGATGCCAGAAATGAGGGACAGGTTGCAAAAAGCACCGATTTAGTAACAGCTGCGGCTCTGCTGGCACTATTCTGGACGCTAAGAACATTTGTCGGTACTATTGGCAATAGTTTTATTAACTCCTTTATCAGTACATATAACCGCATAGAATTATATGCTACCAGTGATTTCACACAGAACACTGCCCAGCAGATATTAAAGGATAATTCCTTAGTAATTATTCGAATATGCCTCCCGGTCTTTATATCTGCTTTTGCAGTAGCTCTGGTGACCAACCTGTTCCAGGTTAAATGGAAGATTACTTCAAAACCACTTCAGCCTAAATTTAGTAAGTTTAATCCCATCAAAGGCTTTAAGAAGATATTTTCAAAAGATAAATTATTGGAACTTGTTAAAGAAGTAATAAAAATTGGTGTAATCATATATGTAGCTTATGACACTCTTAAAAAGAATGAGAATATGCTGTCAAATCTGTATGATATGGAGTTATTGCAGGCTATATTCTTAATCGGAAACCTTGTAATCGATTTGGGATATAAAATCAGCATTATATTTTTACTAATAGGTTTTGCTGATTTTTTTTACCAGAAAATGAAGTTTAAAAAAGACATGAAGATGTCAAAACAGGAAGTAAAGGATGAGTATAAACAGGCAGAAGGAGATCCTCAGATTAAAGGTAAGATCAGATCAAAGATGAGAGAAGCATCACAAAGAAGAATGATGCAGCACCTGCCGGAAGCAGATGTAATCATAACGAATCCGACTCATTTTGCTGCTGCGATCAAGTATGACAAGGAAGTATCGGAAGCACCGATTCTAATCGCAAAAGGTGCGGATTACCTGGCACAGAAGATAAAAGAAGTGGCAAGAGAAAATCATATTCTGATCGTGGAAAATAAACCTCTTGCAAGAATGCTCTACTATAATGTGGAAATTGGCAATGAAATTCCTCCGGAACTCTACCAGATGACTGCAGAAGTTCTGGCTTATGTATATAATTTAAATAATAAAAATGGGTAGCATACAATGTACACATTTCAAGGGAAATACTTACTAGGGGGTATTATAAATGAAAAAAACCGATTTAGCCATAGGGCTATATCTTCTGGCTGCAATTGTATTTCTGATTGTACCAATCCCTGCCGTATTACTGGATATTTTACTGGCTATGAATATAGCCATAGCACTGATTGTCTTATTTAATGCCTTATTTGCAAAAGAAGTATTAAATATGGCTTCTTTCCCGACCATATTATTGTTTACAACAATTTTCCGTATATCCCTCAATGTATCCTCAACCAGATTGATTTTAAAAACAGGCCAGCCTGGCAATGTAGTAGAAACCTTTGGCGGCTTTGTTGGTGGAGGTGATCCGATTATCGGTATCATTGTATTTATCATATTAATATTGGTACAGTTTATGGTAATTAATAAAGGATCGGAACGTGTCGCTGAAGTAACCGCCAGATTTACTCTGGATGCCATGCCTGGTAAGCAGATGGCTATTGATGCTGACTTAAATACCGGTGCCATTACCGATGCCCAGGCCAGAGAACGCCGGGAAAAGATCCAGGAAGAGTCCAGCTTCTTCGGCTCCATGGACGGTGCTACCAAATATGTAAAAGGAGATGCCATTGCCGGACTCATTATTACGGTTATAAATTTCGCCGGCGGTATCGCTATGGGGGTTCTCAGACAGGGCATGCCCATGATGGAAGCTTTTGACCGCTTTACCATTCTTACCATTGGTGACGGTCTGGTTAGTCAGATACCTTCCATCTTGATTTCATTGGCGACCGGTATTCTTGTTACGAAGGTATCCAAGGATGCTGATTTTGGAGACTTGCTGGTAAAACAATTATTTTCCATACCCAAGGTTTTATATATGGTAGGCGGTACTTTGATTTTTCTTGGAATTGTAACTCCGTTAAGTGACCTGGTGTTTTGTGCTTACGGCGTTGTATTTATTATTACCGCAAGGTCCATAGCCGGTAGAATGGAAGTTGATAAGATAGAGGAACAGGCTTCCATGGAAGAAATTGCAGGGGATGAAATCCGAAGACCGGAAAATGTGGTTTCCTTATTACAGGTGGATCCCATTGAACTGGAATTTGGTTATGGTATTATTCCATTAGCCGATGTAAACCAGGGCGGTGATCTTTTAGACCGCGTAGTGCTGATCAGAAGGCAGGTTGCTTTGGAATTAGGCTGTGTTGTACCCATGATACGATTAAGAGATAACATCCAGTTAAATCCGAATCAATATGTAATTAAAATCAAAGGAATCCCGGTGAGTGAAGGAGAGATTTTGTTTGACCATTATATGGCTATGAACCCTGGTTTCGTTGAGGAAGAAATAACAGGTATTCCGACTTTCGAGCCATCCTTCCATCTTCCGGCAATCTGGATAACGGACAGCCAGCGTGAACGCGCGGAATCCTTAGGCTATACCGTCGTTGATCCGCCGTCCATTATCGCTACTCATTTAACAGAGATTATAAGGGGCCACATCCATGAACTGTTAACAAGACAGGATGTACAGAATCTTATTAATAACGTGCAGGAAGCCAATGGAACCCTCATTACGGAACTTGTTCCCAAACTGTTAGGTGTGGGTGAAATACAGAAAGTATTGCAAAACCTTCTGAAAGAAGGAATTTCCATAAGAGATTTAATAACCATTTTTGAAACTCTGGCCGATTATGCCTCCACCACCAGAGATACGGATGTTTTAACGGAGTATGCAAGACAAAGCTTGAAAAGAGCCATCTCCAATAAATTTTTTCCGGCCAGCGAAACTACCAGTGTAGTAACATTGGATCCTAAGATTGAACAGGAAATCATGGGTTCCGTAAAGCAGACGGAGCAGGGAGCTTATCTGGCCCTGGATCCGGATAAAACGCAGACGATTATACATTCTGTCGAGGAAGAAATACAGAAACTTGAAAATATCGGAAAGAATCCCATTGTTATTACTTCTCCTATAGTAAGAATGTATTTTAAAAAATTAACGCAGGACTACTTTAAAGATTTAATCGTTATTTCTTATAATGAGATTGAATCCAATGTAGAATTACAGTCGGTAGGGATGGTGACAGTATAGTGATAATTAAGAAGTTTCAGGCCGGTACGGAAACAGAAGCGATTATGCTTGCGAAAGAGGAGTTAGGGAAAGATGCTATCGTAATGAACATAAAAACCATTACTCCTAAAGGAATCTATAAGCTGTTTCGAAAAGGTACCGTGGAAATAACAGCGGCGGTGGATGATTCCGCTGCACCGCAGACCGCGGCAAATAAGGAATTTACGTTACCCGAAAAGAGCAGTTATAAGTTTAATTCCGGTTTCTTTAGTGAGAAATACGAAAACCAGCCATATAAAGAAAAAAATGAAACCGATGAAAAAGGCGATACCTCGGCAATTGAGAAGAAATTAAATAATCTTCAGGATCTTTTGGAAAAGCAGCTGCAGGATAAAAGAGCAGAAGAAAAAGCAGAAGAGAAAAAAGCAGAACCGAAAATAGAAGAGGATAAAAAACCTCCGTACTTTCAATTGATTTATAATCAGCTGGTTCGTAATGAAATGGATGAGAAGTATGTAAATCAGATCTTAAATGAAATTGAAAATAAATTTAAGAAAGATATCGCTATCGACAATGTCCTGGCAAATGTTTATCAAAAAATAATACTTAAGCTGGGACAGCCCCAAACTATCGAGCTGATAGAAAATAAGACCAAAATGATCTTTTTTATCGGCCCTACCGGAGTAGGCAAAACGACTACCATAGCGAAAATCGCCTCTAGTTTAAAACTGTCAAAAAAAGCGAAGGTGGCCATGCTGACTTCGGATACCTACCGGATTGCGGCAGTAGAACAGCTTAGAACCTATGCCAATATTCTTGGAGTGCCCATGAAAGTTATTTATACGGAGGATGAGATAATACAGGCAAGGGAAGAATTTAAGGATTATGATGTTATTTTAATTGATACGGCGGGGCGTTCTCATAAGAACCGTGAGCAAAGAGATGATATTGAAAAACTAATCCGGTCAGTAAATGAAGAAGACAGGGAAGTGTACCTGGTTCTCAGCGCAACAACGAAATATAAGGATCTCATCCGGATTACGGAATGCTATTCTGAAATAACGAACTACCGGCTGATATTTACAAAACTGGATGAAACTATTTCCGTAGGAAATATATTTAATATTAAAATGTTAACCAATGCTGATTTGTCTTACACAACCTATGGGCAGAATGTACCGGATGATATTGGAAAGATAGATACCCAGGAAACTGCGAAGAAGTTGTTAGGAGGCAATGATTAATGGACCAGGCAGAACAATTAAGGAATATCATTAAAAAGCAGAGTCCTCCCAAAAAATTTGCCCGTGTCATAACCGTAACCAGTGGAAAAGGCGGTGTCGGTAAGTCTAATTTATCAGTCAACCTGGGTATACAAATGAGCAGGCTCGGCAAACGGGTTATTATTCTGGATGCTGATTTCGGATTGGCCAATGTAGAGGTTATGTTGGGAATCAGACCTAGATACAGCCTTGCAGATTTAATGTTTAAGGGTAAAGAACTTCAGGAAATTATAACAAAAGGCCCTGAAAATATCGGATTTATATCCGGCGGTTCCGGTATCCATGAATTGATTAACATAACCAGAAGCCAGATCCTTTTTCTGACGGAGAAACTGTATGAACTTGACCAGTTGGCAGATGTTATAATTATAGATACGGGAGCAGGTATTTCGGATAGTGTTTTAGAATTTGTTACCGCCAGTTCGGAAGTTTTATTAATAGTAACTCCGGAACCTACATCCATAACGGATGCCTACGCCTTATTAAAAACCCTGAACCGTAAAGGCGACTTTTCTCCGGACCATACAGCAATTAAAATGATTGCAAACCGGGTGGAATCCTATGAAGAAGCAAAGCAGCTATATACAAAATTAAATTTAGTTGTCGAAAAATTTCTTACCATTAAGATGGGATTTCTTGGTGCCATTCCACAGGATACCAATGTTACAAAAGCGGTTATGCAGCAGAAACCTTACTCTGTTCAATATCCCAACGCACCGGCCTCAAAGGCGGTGTATGAACTTGCTAACATATTATGCAACAATGCTTCTCCAAGAGCTCAGTCAGTGAGTGGTATAGCCGGACTTTTTTCCAACTTAATTCGTTTAAAATTTAAAAAATAGCAGACGGGGGTAGTTATGGTAGGTGATATCGTAACCATTGGTGATAAACTGGATTTAATAGCCTTAAGTTTCAGCATGAAAACAATTGAAGATGAAAAGATATATAAAAGTCAGGTTTTAGACTTTATCAGTGAAGATACATTAAGTATTTTAATGCCCATTGAAGGAGGAAGGGTAATTCCCTTGACCGTGGGGGAAAGGTATAGTCTGTGCTTTTATACAAAAAAAGGACTTTACCAGTGTAAGTCCGTCATAACAGACCGCGGACGTATTGATAATGTTTACGTATTAACGGTACAAATTACATCCCAGTTGGAGAAATATCAAAGAAGGCAGTTTTACAGACTGGAATATCTTTTGGAAATTAAATATAGAATCCTTTCAGACATGGAAATCTCAATAATGAATAAACTGCGGAACAATAACTATGAAAATGAAGCAGAGCAGCAGAGCTTTATAAATTCAATGGATGCTCTGCAAAAGGACCGGTTGTCCGGTACAATATTAGACATAAGCGGCGGAGGGGCAAGATTTGTCTCCGAACAAAATCATGAACGCGGTAATATACTGGAGATGTTCATGGAATTTGATAACAGTCTGGGTTCAAAAGATTTTATTATACAGGCATTGATTCTTTCATCGAATAGAATGGTAAACAGACAGGGATTTTATGAACACAGAGTTCAGTTCAGAGATATTTCGAAAGAGGAAAGAGAGGCCATAATCAAATTTATTTTTGAAGAGGAACGCCGACAAAGAAAGAGAGAAAAACGTTGAAAGCAGTATAATGGAGGCGGAAAATGCAGAAAAAAGTTTTGATTGTTGATGACTCTGCACTCATGAGAAGAGTGCTCTCTGATATAATAAATTTAGATTCAAGGTTTCACGTTGCGAAAGCAGCTACCAACGGGCAGGAGGCTTTTCAGTTGCTGGTCCAGGAGCGGGAGCTTTTTGATGCGGTTTTACTGGATATCAATATGCCAAAGATGAACGGCCTGGAATTATTGGAGCAATTAGAAAGAAACAAGGTAAAAGCAACTGTTATAATCGTAAGCACAGTTGCCAAGGAAGGTGCAAAAGAAACCATCCGTGCTCTGGAACTTGGGGCTTTTGATTTCGTTACGAAACCGGACAGCTTTTTTGATGTAAAAAGCGATAGCTTTAAGAATAAGATTATCGACTGCCTGTCAGTAGCGACAAAGCTATATCAGGAGTCAATAACTCCTTTTTCAGCGAAAGAGACAGCTGCCCTGGAGCAGCCGGTTATACATAAAACGGGACTCCTTGAATCCAGGAAACCGCCTGTAATTCAGTTATTAAGAGAAGAAAGACCTTTCCGAAAAACTCCATATGCCAGGAGATTGGTGGCAATCGCCTGTTCTACCGGTGGTCCTAAAGCTTTACAGCAGGTTTTACCCCTGCTGACACAGGATCTGGGCTGCAGCGTATTGATTGTACAGCATATGCCGGAAGGCTTTACCGCATCACTTGCCAACCGGTTGAATGAAATGAGCAGCGTAACCGTTAAAGAAGCTGAAGATAAGGAAATCCTAAAAAGCGGTGTTGCCTATATCGCAAAGGGTGGAAGCCAGATGCGTCTGATACAGTCAGAGAATGGTTCCTTACAATTATCTGTGACAGTGGAACCGGCCAGAAATGGTTTGAAGCCCTGTGCGGATATCATGTATGAGTCCCTGATTCAGACGGATCTTACGGATATTACCTGTGTTGTATTAACGGGTATGGGCGGCGACGGCACGAAAGGAATCAGACAGTTGAAAGAAAAAAAGAATATTTATGTAATAGCACAGGATGAAGCAACCAGTACCGTTTATGGAATGCCCAAGGTGGTGGCAGAAGCAGGACTGGTGAATGAAATTGTTCCCTTAGGGCAGATTGCCGGTGCTATACAGAAGAACTTGGGGGTGCATTAAGATGGACGTTAGTCAATATCTTGAAATTTTTATCGATGAAACG
>JAEZSL010000356.1 GCA_023443925.1 Bacillota bacterium
TGCAATTGAATTATACAAAGAAGAAATTAGCTTAAAGGCTATGGATGCTGATGTAAAATAATGATATTAATTAAATGCCTGGTTTAAATTGCTTCAAGAGATTTTACAGGCCGTAGGAAAGGCTGCCTCAAAAGTACATGGGAATGAATGTGAATGAGGCAGCCTTATTCTAAATAAGGAAGGATGAGAACATGACAGGAAGAAGAAAAATTTCGAAAAAGGTCTGGCCGTTTTTGTTTGCCGCACCCTTTATAGTTACATATCTGCTATTTAATTTATACCCCGTAATATATTCCTTTATTTTAAGTTTACATTCCTGGAATGGAATTGGCGAAAAAGCTTTCGTTGCTTTCGGCAACTATGTTAAAATATTTACACGAGATGTTTTGTTCTTAAAATCAGTGGGAAATACGGTACTAATCATGGCAATCGCGACTCCAACCGCTATTTTTTCCGGTCTGGTGCTGGCGTATCTGCTGTTTAATTTGAAAAAAGGAAAAAGATTGTTTCAAACAATTAATTTCTTCCCATATATAACAACACCTGTAGCAATTGGTTTTATTTTTTCATACCTGTTTGATTACAGCGGTGGTTACATGAATCAGTTACTGACTACAACCGGGCTGTTGGGAGAAAAGTATTACTGGCTGGAACATGTCTGGTCGGCCAGAACTATTGTTATTTTAATGATTATCTGGAGAAACCTGGGTTATTATATGACAATTTATCTGTCCGGTATGACAGCCATATCCTCAGAAGTATATGAAGCTGCTAAAATTGACGGAGCATCCAAAATAGAGATCTTTTTCAAAATCACGATACCGTTACTAAAGAATACAACTCTTTTTCTGGCTTTGACATCCGTTATCGGAGGCTTGCAGCTGTTTGACGAACCTTACCAGCTTTATACCGGATGGACGGCAGGCGTGGTTAATGTGGGCGGTCCGAAGTATTCTGTTCTGACGGTAATCTGGAAGTTTTATGATGACTCCTTTAAATCCAACTCCATGCTTGGATATGGTGCTGCAGTATCCTTTACGCTATTCTTAATTATATTTGCGGTATCATTATTACAACTTAAGTTTATGGCAAGAAAAGAGGAGGATTAGGTTAACAAAAACTTTTTTCAACATCTTGATTTATACGTGCGCTTAAGCGCACAGATAGGAGTTAGGTTGAAAAATAAAAAATTTTTCAACATCTTGAATATACGTGCGCTTAAGCGCACAGATAGGAGTTTAATATGACTAAAAAATTAGGTAAAATTTTAACGATATTCTATCTGGGTTTCATTACCGTACTTTCCCTGTTTCCGTTTTATATGGTTATTATTATGTCGACTTACTATACCAATGATTTATATAAAGGATTGCCGTTGCTGCCAAGTAATTATTTCCTTGAAAATTTGAAAACCATCATGAGTACGAATTTCATCCAGGTATATGCAAACAGTGTATTTGTTTCCCTGATGGCTACGGTAATCTGCTGTGCGACTTCCTCTTTGATTGGGTTTGCCCTGGCAAAATACAGATTCAGGGGAAGAAGCGTACTCCAGGCTTTTGTTCTGGCAACCATGATGATTCCCACCCAGGTAGCCCTCATCGGTTACGTCCTGGAGATGAAAAGCTTCCATCTGATAAATACCTTATGGCCATTAATCTTTGCATATGCCGCTTCCCCTTTTTGCGCATTCTTTATGACCCAGTTTATTAAAAGTTCCATACCCGATGAAATTATGGAAAGTGCAAGAATTGACGGATGTTCCGAGCCGGCTATCTATACAAGAATTATTCTGCCTTTAATTAAGCCTGGTATTACTACGGTAGCCATATTAATCTTTTTGTGGTCCTGGAATAATTACCTGTTACCGTTAGTAAGTGTCAGTGACAATACAAAGTACACCATACCTTTATTAATTTCCACCCTTAGTTCACAGTTTACAACGGACTTTGCGGCCCAGATGACAGCTGTCGGTTTTGCTATTATACCGGTAATTATCCTGTTTATTTTGGGTTCGAAAACATTTATCGAAGGCTTAACCGCCGGTGCGGTGAAAGGCTGAGAAATGTTTCGCTATGAATAAAATTTGAGAAGGTTTACTAGATTTTACTTTAGCGTTCGGATGATCGCGGATGGGAGTTGGGTTGAAAATTAAAAACTTTTTTCAACATCTTGATTTTTATGTGCGCTTAAGCGCACAGATAGGAGTTTAGGTTGAAAAATAAAAACTTTTTCAACATCTTGATTTACATGTGCGCTTAAGCGCACAGATAGGAGTTTACATGAGTGAGATAAAAAAAGCCGGTGGATTTACCATACCGGGTGAAGCAGGCTATGAAGAATTAACCTTAAGGCTGGCAGAAAAATGGGGGGCAGACGTAATCCGGGACAGTGACGGTACCGCCCTGTCGGATGAAATATTAAAAGCAGGCTATGATATCTATTCAACCATTTGTATTATACGGGATCACAATGCCTGGGCGAAAGAGAATAAAAATAAGCTGCAGCAGTGTTTTCTTATGACGGAACCCAGGGTCGCCACGGAGGATTCCATAATTATCCCCCTGATGGAAGATTTTTTTACGGAGCAGTTTAAAGTAAATGATACGCCGGAATCGGTAAAATACTGGCAGGTATATGACAGAACCGTTAACCTTTTAGTTCCGGTGTCTAGGTGGAATTATGACAGTGCTGCCAATACGGTTACGTTAAACGGCATCAAGCCCTGGCATAAATATAGTGTCAGCTTTATGGTTTACCGGATATGGGAAGAAATCTCCATGTATAACCATACCACCAATTCCTGGGAGAAGGAACATCTTATGCAGATCGATCCAATTCATCCGGAAACCAGGGAATATCTGTTAGGCTGGCTGGATAACTGGTGCAAAGAGAATCCCAATACTACGGTGGTGCGCTTTACCTCCCTGTTTTATAATTTTGTATGGATCTGGGGAAGCGATGAAAGAAAACGGAATCTTTTTACGGACTGGGGTTCCTATGATTTTACGGTAAGCCCTATGGCTCTGGATACCTTTACAAAGGATTACGGGTATTCCCTCACTGCGGAGGATTTTATTAATAAGGGAAATTTACAGGTGACCCATATGCCGGCAACAAAACAGAAATGGGACTGGATGGAGTTTATTAATAAATTTGTAGTGGAATTCGGTAAAAAACTGGTTGAGACTACCCACAAGTATAATAAGCTTGCGTATGTATTTTACGATGACAGCTGGGTAGGAATTGAGCCATATCACAAAAGATTTAAAGAATTTGGTTTTGACGGAATAATAAAAGCGGTATTTTCCGGGTATGAAGCCAGGCTTGCGGCAGGTGTTGAGGTAGAAACCCATGAACTCCGTCTTCATCCGTATCTGTTTCCCGTAGGGTTAAATGGGGAGCCTCAGTTCATAGAGGGAGGAACACCTACCCTAAAAGCGAAAGAATTCTGGAACAGCATCCGCAGGGCATTGTTAAGAGAACCGGTTGAAAGACTGGGTTTGGGAGGTTACCTGCACCTGGTAGAAGCTTATCCTGATTTTTGTGATTATATTGAAAAAATAGCGGATGAATTCAGAGCAATAAAAAGCTTCCACGAAGAAGGGAGGCCTTATTACCTGAAACCAAAGGTTGGGGTATTGCATTATTGGGGAAAGCTTCGCCCCTGGACTTTATCAGGTCATTTTCATGAAAGTTATATGCATGATTTAATACATATTAATGAAAGCTTATCCGGTCTGCCCTTTGAGGTGGAATTCCTTGATTTTGAAGAAATAAAAAACGGTGTGCCGGAAGGGATTGATGTAATTATAAATGGAGGTACAG